>JAZOSZ010000324.1:0-5725 GCA_045657365.1 Eubacteriales bacterium | reverse complement strand
CCCTTGGCAGAGCCTGAAAAACCCATATTCAGATAGTCACGGTCAAGGCGTCGGCAGATCATCGCTTCGTACGAATTACCGGGACGCGAGGCGCAAGCACCCTGCGTGATCGACGAACCGTAATAAACGATCGGAAGCGCTCCGTCGTAGGGAAGTCCCTCGGAAAGCGTCGCGCCTTCCTTGACACCGATCCAAACCTCGTTCACCTCATTGTAAAGCGGAAAATTCAAGGTGTAATAGTGGATTTTTCCGTCGGAACGCGCATATTTTCCCTCGTATCCCTCGGTCATCGTTACGGGAGGGATAAAGGCGTGAACAAAGGTCGATTTCTTCGTTTCGGGATCGTCCTCGTACAGATCGAAGCCCGCGCCCGCCACGGACGCCATATGCGCGAATTTGTGTACCTTGGTCGTTGCCATACGGAGAATGACGTAAGGCGAATCGGTCGCAAAGCGCACGCGCCCCCCTGCCGTGTTGTGATAGAGATAGGCAACGCCGTCACTGACGGTCGTTGCAATCTTTTTCGGAATGCGGTAAAAGAACTTGTCTTCAGCGTCGTGGAAGAGTCCGTAGATGCGAAAAGGTTGGCTTTTTACGTTATGAAAAACGGCGTCGGGTTCTTTGATCTCTTCCGAGAACCACATTTTTCTGTCGGGGACGAAGCTCATTGCGGGAATCTCCTTATTTTGCGTTCATCTTGAGGTAGGCGTTGATGAAGCCGTCGATTTCTCCGTCCATGACGGCGGAAATATTTCCGTCTTCAAAGCCCGTGCGCGTGTCCTTGGCAAGGGTGTAGGGCATAAAGACGTAGGAGCAGATCTGTGCGCCCCACTCGATGTTGGTCTTGTTGCCCTGAATGTCTTCGATCGTGTCCAAACGCTCGCGGAGCTTGATCTCCATCAGCTTTGCTTTGAGCATCTTCATTGCGGTTTCCTTGTTCTGGAGCTGAGAACGCTCGGTCTGACAGCCGACCACGATGCCCGTGGGCTTGTGCAGAATACGGATTGCCGAGTCGGTCTTGTTGATGTGCTGACCGCCCGCACCGCTCGAACGGTGTGCGGTGACTTCGATATCCTCGTCGCGAATCTCAACCTTGTCGATGTTGTCAAATTCGGGCATTACTTCAATGGAAGCGAACGAGGTCTGTCTGCGTCCTGCGGCGTCAAAGGGGGAAACGCGCACCAGGCGGTGAACGCCGTTTTCTGCCTTCAGATAGCCGTAGGCGTTGAGTCCTTCCACCATAATTGTTGCGCTCTTGATACCTGCGGCGTCGCCGTCGAGCCAGTCAAGGAGCTTGTACTTGTATCCGCGGCGCTCCGCCCAACGCGTGATCATACGGTAGAGCATCTGCGCCCAGTCCTGCGCCTCGGTTCCGCCCGCACCGGGGTGGAAGGAAACGATTGCGTTGTTTTTGTCGTATTCGCCCGAGAGAAGAATCTCAATACGCTTTGCCTCGGCAGCCTTGCGAATCTCGGAAAGCTCTGCCTCGACTTCCTCGACGTAGGCTTCCTCGTTTTCCTCAATTGCCATTTCGGCAAGCGCGATGGCATCCTCTAAGCGCGAAGCGAGTGCTTCGTAATTTTCAATGGTGTCTTTGGTCTGCTTGAGCTTTTGCAATACCTTCGAGGAATTTTCCTGGTTGCCCCAGAAATTGGGGTCGAGTGTCTCGGCATCAAGCTGCTCTGCAAGGGCGCGGAGCTCGTCGATGCGAAGCGCCGAGCCAAGCTCGGTGACGTCCTCGCGCAGTCCGATCAGTTGATATTTTGCTTCTTCCAATGCGATAATCAAAGGGTACCTCCCGCGGTCCTACGACCGCTCTTTTTCTTATAAAATATAAAAATAAATATTCTATATTATTATACCACGCGCGAGGAAAGTTTGTCAAGAGATTTTCGCAGAAGATCGTGAAAAGAATCAAGAAGAAAAGAGAGCAAAAAAGTCTTCAGGGGAGAGAGTTAAAATATTGTTAAAATGCCCAAAAGAAGCGAGTGAAAAATGTTGAAAATGTTGAAATTCGAGAGGGGGTGCTAAAGGTGATTGACAAATTCCGAAAGGTGTGGTATACTTATAAAACAATAAATTATCATCTACTACTATGCGCAAATTTTTTTTAGGAGGAGAAAATGAAAATTCTGAAAAGAATTCTTTGTCTGACCTTGGTCGTGCTGATGCTGTTGCCTCTGCTCGTTGCCTGTGGAAATGACAAGGACAAAAACAAGGGCTCGAACAACAACGGCGACAAGGGTGGCGTAGACCAAAGCCTTCTCGAAGCCGAGATGCCCGACGACGGCGTTGGCATGCAGGATTTCGGCGGAAAGACCTTCCGTCTGCTTGGCTTCAACGCAGCGTCTGCCAACGAATTTGAGGTTGACGCAGAAGATACGGGAACGACGCTGAAGGCAGCTGTGTATGCCCGTAACGAAGCGCTCAAGGGACGCTTGAAGTGCGACCTGAAGTGGGATTACATCGCAGGTCACGCAGGATACGAGGCTCAGTTCGTTAACGAAGCCGGTCTTCGTGCAGGTAGCGGACAGGTGCAGATCTTTACCCCCTATTCTCAGGCGGGATCTTGGTTGATGCAGAACGGTATTCTGCAGGATCTCAAGAAGGTCAAGTATCTTGATTTTACGGATCCTTGGTGGAATCCCTCGTTCCTTTCCGAGTGTACGGTCAACGACAGACTTTACTTTGCGAGCGGAGATATCTCCTGGACGATGATGGGTAACACCATTGGTTTCTGCTTTAATAAGGATATTCTGAGCCAGAAGTCTCAGGTTCTTGAGCAGTTTGGCGTTACCTCGATGTATGAGCTCGTTCAGCAGGGTAAATGGACGATTGACAATTTCATTACGATCTCGAGAGCCGTTGCGGCAAAGAACACCTACGGCTTTACCGCTTACATCGTTCCGATGGACGCATTCTTCAAGGGCGTTGGTCTGAACTGGATGGAAGTAAATGCCAACGGTCAGCAGGAGATGTCCGACGACATCAGCTCCGGTAGAACCAACACCGTTCTCGGCAAGCTGTCTCCCTTCTTCCGTACCGATGCGGCAGCCGTTCGTCTAGGCTACGACGTTAACCTTGACTATGCCACCAACAACGGTAACAAGTCGAACCCCTCGAACCCCGAGTGGCAGAAGGGACAGTCGCTGTTCGTTCTGAACGCAATGCTGTCGATCACCGACTTCAGATTCACCGAGCTTGGCTTTGATTTCGGTGTCCTTCCGATGCCGATGTACGATGAGACGCAGTATGATATCAACGACAAGGCACTCGGCTACAGAACGATCCCCGACTTTGAGTATTCGATCATTTGCGTACCGAGACAGGTAAAGGGTGTAACCCTTGATCAGGTTGGTGCGGTGCTGCAGGTAATGGCTTCCGAGGGTCAGGCGAGAATTGCTACGCCTTACTTTGAAGAGGTTATGAAGAAGCAGGAAGCAGACTCGGCAGACGACTACACGATGTGGGAAACGATCAAGAATTCTACCGTTCTGGAAGGCGGACGTCTGTTTACGGCTCTGGGCGGTGAGGATAATGATGGCTTCAGCTTTATTATGTTCCGCCGTTCGCTTCAGCTCAAAAAGAACACCGTCAACGAGCAGTGGGACGGTGGCGCTCAGAAGGCAAAAGACCTTGTTGCAAATCTGAACGTTGAAATGGCGAAGATTGAAGCAAAGTACCAATAATCTTATTGCTTATTTTGGAGCAACCGCATTTGCGGTTGCTCCTTTTTCGTTGGAAAGAAAATAAAAGAGGAACAAGTTAACAAAACGACCGATAAGGAAGGTTTCACGCACAAAATGGCATAATAAAGAAGCCTCTCCTTTCGGGAGAGGTGGCAGCCGAAGGCTGACGGAGAGGGTTCTTTGTGGGGAAAATGCCCTCTCAGTCACCGTTCGGTGACAGCTCCCCCAACGGGGGAGCCTTTTTTTATTTCCGCGTATACCTTCGTTACGGTACATCAAGATATTTTGATGCACGATAAAAAGCGCAACCGTGTTTTTTCACGGCTGCGCTTCTTTTTGATTGATTTTTACTTGTAAAGAGGGAATCTCTGACAGATTGCGGCAACCTCGGCGCGAACGGCGTCTGCGTTGGCGTCAAAGTCACGGGCAACCAGACCGAAGAGCTTTGCGATCGTCTTCATTTCTTCTACGCCGAGACCGCGCGAGGTAACAGCGGGCGTTCCCACACGGACACCCGAGGTGACGAAAGGCTTTTCGGGATCGTTCGGAATGGCGTTTTTGTTGACCGTAATATGGACGGCGTCAAGTCTTGCTTCAAATTCCTTGCCCGTAATCTTCATCGGACGAAGGTCAACGAGCATCAGGTGGTTATCGGTACCGCCCGAAACGAGGTCGAAGCCCTCTGCGAGAAGACCCTCGGCAAGGACGCTTGCGTTTTCTACGATGTTGTGCTGATATGCCTTGAATTCGGGGGTGAGTGCCTCGCCGAAGCAAACGGCTTTTGCAGCAATCGTGTGCATCAGAGGTCCGCCCTGCGTGCCGGGGAAGATCGCCTTGTTGATTTTTTTGGCAAGCTCCTCGTCGTTCGTGAGGATCAAACCGCCGCGAGGACCGCGGAGCGTCTTGTGCGTCGTCGTGGTCACCACGTCGGCGTAGGGCAGGGGCGAGGGATGTTCGCCTGCGGCAACGAGACCTGCGATGTGCGCCATATCGACCATAAAGTAAGCACCGACCGAGTGTGCAATTTCTGCCATTTTCTCAAACTCAATCGTTCTCGGATACGCCGAGGCACCCGCAACGATCAGCTTCGGCTGATGTTTCTTTGCGAGCTTTTCAAACTCGTCGAGGTCAATGCGCTCGGTGATAGGATTTAATTCGTAAGGAATAAAATTATAATACATTCCCGAAATGTTGACGGGACTTCCGTGCGTCAGGTGTCCGCCGTGTGCAAGGCTCATTCCCATCACGGTGTCACCCGGTTGGAGCAGAGCAAAATAAACGGCAGTGTTTGCCTGCGCGCCGCTGTGAGGCTGGACGTTGGCGTACTTGGCGCCGAAGAGCTTGCAAGCACGCTCGATCGCGATGGTTTCCGCGACGTCAACGCACGAGCAACCGCCGTAGTAGCGCTTGCCGGGGTACCCCTCGGCGTACTTGTTCGTCAGCACCGATCCCATTGCGCAAAGCACGGCTTCGGAAACGACGTTTTCGGAAGCGATTAGCTCAAGACCGTCACACTGGCGGTCGTATTCGGCAGTGATCGCGGCGGCAATTTCGGGGTCGGTTGCCGCAATGGTTTTGATCATATCCTGGACCATAATTTTTCTCCCTTGTTTTCAATAAAGATATTATTATTATAATAGAAATTCGACGAAAAAACAAGAGGAATTTGAAAAAAACAAAAAAATTATAAAATTTGCTGAGAATCATTGACAAAACCCCCCTGAAAATGGTATAATAAACATACGGCAGATCCGTGAGAAAATCAAAGAATGATCGGAGGACGGTAGATTGGAAATCGCAATCATTGCACACGACCTGAAAAAAGAGCTGATGGCACAGTTCTGTATCGCCTATTGCGGCACTCTCAGCAAACACAATCTTTGCGCGACTGCCGTCACCGCAAGCTATATTTCCGAAGCAACGGGTTTGAAGATTGACCGACTGATGTCGGGAGAGTACGGTGGAGAAGAGCAGATTGCTTCGCGCATTGCTTATAACGAAATCGATATTCTTCTGTATTTCAGAGATACGCGTCC
>JAZOSZ010000323.1:0-2385 GCA_045657365.1 Eubacteriales bacterium | reverse complement strand
AAGCGGAGCGTAAAACAGATGCCTGCGTTGACAACCGACTGACGGCGCATCGTATCGACGAAAAAGCTTGCGGGAATCTTGATATCGGTAAAGACCTCAAGATCGGGACGCCAACGGACGACCGTACCCGTACGGCGCTCGCCACGTTCCAACGGACGGACCAAAAGGTCGGTTACGGGTTCTCCCTTTTTGAAGCTGATGTGCGATTCGTTTTTCCCGTCGTAGGAGAAAACTTCCATATATTCGGAGCTGTACTGCGTGGCGCACGCGCCAAGACCGTTCAGACCGAGAGAAAATTCGTATGCCGAATCTCCGCTGTTGTTGTCGTATTTACCGCCTGCGTAAAGCTCACAGTAAATGAGATCCCAGTTCCAACGTCCCTCGGCTTCGTTCCAACCGAGCGGAACGCCGCGTCCGTGGTCGTCGACACAGATCGAGTGGTCGGCGTATGCGGTGACCACGATTTCGTTTCCGTGTCCACCCTTCGCCTCGTCAACCGAGTTGGAGAGAATCTCAAAGAAGGAGTGCTCGCATCCTTCCAGACCGTCCGAGCCGAAAATGACGCTCGGGCGTTTTCTGACGCGGTCGGCGCCCTTGAGCGCCTTGATGCTTTGATCGTTATATTGCTTGGAAGCTTCGTTTTTTGCTGCCATAATTCACCTTTTCTTTGTTTTTATACTTCTTTGGGTTTGCAGACGTCTTCCCAACTGAGCGCACCCGAAGCGCGCTCAAGCTCCTCGCAGGAAAGTGCGACGGTGCTGTTGGACGAGCCTGCGGCGGGATAGACAGTATCGAAGCGGCGTAGAGAGACGTCAAGATATACGGGAACACCCTCGGGCAGGGCGAAGGGACAGACGCCACCGACGGCGTGTCCCGTCATCGCGAGTGCTTCCTCTGCCGAAAGCATGTGCGGACGGTAGCCGAATCTCGCTTTGAATTTTGCGTTGTCGATTTTCTGATCTCCCGCACAGACGACGATGACACAACCGTCGGGTTTTCCGTGCAGAGAAATCGTTTTCGCGATTCTTGCTCCCTCGGTACCGAGCGCGATTGCGGCAAGCTCGACCGTGGCACTCGAAACCTCGAATTCCTGAATTCGGTCGGCAAAGCCGAGTGGCGTGAGATATGCTCTTACGTTTTCAATAGACATTTTTTGTTCCTTATGATTCATTATTATTTCTATTATAACAAATTTTTTCGCATTTGAAAAGGGATTTTTTGGCTTTTTTGAGAATTTTTGATTTTTTTTCAAATCTCTTGACAAAAAATAGACAATATGTTATAATATCTATGATCCCTGCGACTGACGGAACATAGAGCACTATGATGGAACAGGGAGACGTATGCCGACCGTCTGGGCGTCCCTGTTTTTTTGCGGGGGGCGTCTTTATTTTTTTGAAATACATATAAAAAGGAGATAGAAAAATGAGCTGTTGGAGAGGATTCAAAGAAGGAAATTGGACCAAAGAAATCGACGTGCGCGATTTTATTTTGCGCAACTATACGCCGTATGAGGGAGACGCGTCGTTTCTGCACGGAACGACCAAGCGTACCGATTCGGTGAAGGCAAGAGTCGATGAGCTTTTGATTGAGGAAAATAAAAAGGGTGGCGTTCTCGACATTGATACCGAGAGAGTATCGTCGATTCTGACCTACCAGCCCGGTTATATCAAGAAGGGAGAGGATCTGATCCTCGGACTTCAGACCGACGAGCCTCTCAAGCGCGCCGTCAACCCCTTTGCGGGCTACCGCAACGCGGTGCAGGCGTGCCGTGCGTACGGATATGAGATCGGAGAAAATATCAAGAATGAATTCCGTTATCGCACGACGCACAATACGGGCGTATTCCGTGCTTACACCGACACGATGAAAAAGGCAAGACACGCGGGTGTTTTGACCGGACTTCCCGATGCTTATGCGCGTGGAAGAATTATCGGTGACTACCGCCGCATTGCACTGTACGGTATGAATTATCTGATCCGCGAGCGTGAGGCAGACAAGAGACGCCTCGGTGAGCGTGATATGAGCAACGAAACGATTCAGCTTCTTGAGGACTGTGAGCGTCAGCTCGAATTTATGCGTCAGCTCATTACGATGGCGGCAGAGTACGGCTGTGACATTTCGCGTCCTGCCGACAATGCGTACGAGGCAGTGCAGTGGCTCTACTTCGGATATCTTGGCGCTGTCAAGGAGCAGAACGGTGCGGCAAACAGTATCGGACGAATTTCTTCGTTCCTGGATATTTACATTGAACGTGACCTCGCCGACGAATCACTCGATGAGATCGGCGCGCAGGAACTCATTGACGACCTCGTTCTGAAGATGCGTTTGGTACGCCACCTGCGTACCCCCGAATATAACGACCTCTTTGCGGGCGACCCCGTA
>JAZOSZ010000322.1:0-3735 GCA_045657365.1 Eubacteriales bacterium | reverse complement strand
CACGCGCTTCCGTTGCCGCAGATGATGCGGTCGTCGGGCGTGAGGTGATCGAAGAGCTTATCCATAAAGATATAGGGATTGATGGGCGCTTCGTCCTTGCGGTATTCATCGCACGCCGCGGGGTACTTCTTGACGAGGTCGCGGCACCAGCCGAGCCACTTTGCGTGCGCGGGATTGGGGGTATAGGCCTCTGCAAGGAGCTTATCGAGCAGATCGCTGACGTCGGCATTGACCGGCATATCGGGGCGAATCGTGGGCTTGACAAGCTCGCGGGGGTCGATGTCAACGATGATCTTATAAGCATTCTTTGCAAAATCGTAGTGCGTATAACCGATCATTCGGATGTTCAGACGGCAACCAAGGCTCAGAAGCAGGTCGCACTGCTGTACGGCAAAGTTACCGGGGCGCGTTCCGACCGTACCGGGCATTCCCGCAAAGTAGGGGTTGTCGTAGGCGACGGTATCGTTGGCATTCCAAGCAGTAACGACGGGAATCTGAAGCTTATCGAGAAGCTTCAGAAGCTTTTCCTCAGCACCGCCAAGACGGATTCCCGTGCCTGCCAGCACCAAAGGCGCCTTGGCATTCTTGATCTTTTCGAGAATGGTCTTTGCCACCTCGTCGGTGACTTCGGGGACCTGCCAAGGACACTCAACGGCGGGATTGAAATGACGGAGCTCATCGGTTTCAATCTGTGCGCCCTGAACGTCCAGCGGAACGTCGAGCCACACGGGACCGGGTCTTCCGTTCGTTGCGAGGTAGAGTGCCTTTTCGAGATGGTACGCGATATCGAGAGGATCGGTTACCATCACGGCGTATTTCGTCATATTGGATACCGAACCGATAATATCAAATTCCTGATCTCCGAGCTGACGGAGTCCGAGCTCGGCACAGCTCCAGGTGGTCGTTTCTCTCTTCACCTGTCCCGAAAGGACAAACATCGGGATCGAATCGAGCCAACCGCCCATCACACCCGTGATGGCGTTCGTTCCGCCGGGGCCGCTCGTAACGCAGACGGCGCAGAGTTTATTGGTCATACGGGTATAACCCTCTGCCGCGATCGAGCACGCCTGCTCGTGGTGATTGAAGATACACCGCAATCCTTCCTCGTGACCGAGGGCGTCGTCGAGATGCATTGCGCCGCCGCCCGTCACCATAAAGCAATCGGAAATGCCGTGGTTGACAAGAAATTCCGCGACGTATTTTGCAAGCTTTATTTTCATACTGTCTTCTCCCTTAACGATTAGATTTCAAAAAATTTCAAAAGACCAAGTGCCGTGTCGGAGCTGCCGACCGAAATGCACTTTGCTACGTCGTCGGCATTCTCAAAGCCAAATCCGTAGGTGACGCCCAAAAAGTCCACGCCCATTCCTTCGGCGCCGATGGCATCGAAGGCGGTATCGCCGATCATCACGGCGCGTTCCTTCAGTACGCCGGTGACCGTCATACATTTTTCAATGATGTCTTTCTTTTTGAGCTTGTTTTCGTGGTCGCCTCCGAACATTACGTCGGTATAGCGGTCAAATCCGAAGTGACGAAGAAGCGTTAGTGCGTAGTCTTCGCGTTTATAAGTTGCCACGGCGGGACGGATTCCTCGTTTGCAAAGCTCCTCGAACAGCTCAAAGATGCCGTCGTAGGGCTTGGCAAGAAGCAGATATTCCTCGGTGCTGTATTTGTTGCGGAAGGTCGTCGCAATTTCTTGCAGAATTTCACCTTCGAGTCCGTAGGTTCTTGCAAAGGAATCCTGAATCGGGGGGCCGATAAAGGCAGAAAGGGCTTTGTCATCAGGAATCGCAAAGCCCATTTCATTCATTGTGTATTTTACGGCGGACAGAACCCCCTCGGTAGTATCGAGAAGGGTTCCGTCCAAATCAAAGATTGCCAGATCGTAGCGGTTCATACTGCTTTTTATTCCTCATAATGAGATTTTGTCAGGAATTCTACGGAGATCTGATCCTTGACGCTCTCGAGAAATTCGGTCACGTAAGCATTCAGATATTTTACCTTTTTACGGATAAAATCATATTCCATATTTGCCTGAACATAGTTGGATGCGCGCAACGAGTATCCGTCGAATCCCGCCAGTTGCACCTTGGTAACGCCGATGCTGATCAGCGCTTTCAGAAGCATTACGAGCGAGTTGTCGATGATCTCGGTGTTGAGGTCGATCAGCGAGCCGTAGTTGAGGCGGTAAGCAAAGGTTCCCGTTGTCGTTTCGGTCAGATTCGAGGTCGCAATGATCGTCTGCTTCGTACGGCTGAGCTTGGTGGCAAGCTGCAGATAGCGCTTGGCGTTGCTCAGGAAGACGTAGTCGGGACGCAAGGACTTCGGAATATAGTTGATCGAAATTACGGTCGGCTTTTCCTCTTCGACGTAACGAACGATCTTCTTTTTAACGTCGTCCGATTCCATCGTGGCACCGGGGCCGAGAATGAGAATGTTCTTTCCCTTGAGCGCTTCACCGAGTGCCTTACGGTCCTCTTCGTCGTTGATTTCGTTCTTTTCGTAATCAACGTAAAGCGATTCGAGGTATGCTTTGTTGTAAAGAAGCTTTTTCTCACCTTCCAGCTTTCCGAGAATTTCGTTGATCGACTTGACCGAAAGCGTACGCTTTTCCATCAGGTCGCTGACGTAGTTCGGATGGCAGTCGTTGGATGCGGCAAGATAGTAGAACATATTGTAGCCCCAAGCCGCAGGGGTATAGAACTGAATAATGTTGGAGTCGATCGCTTCAAGGATCTGCGCAATGCGATAATCCTTGCCCAGCGCGTGATTCATGTGCATCGCGATCAGTTCGATCGGTGCGTTGCCCGCGCTCTTGCCCATTCCGTAGATTGTGCCGTCGACCACCATATCACGATCGATGCTGTTCGAGAGCATTGCAATACAGTTCGCGTAGCCCATTTGGAAATTGTTGTGCGCGTGATAACCTAAACCAATGGAAGGATCGAGATTGTCGTCCAGAAGCTTGAAATAGTGCATCAGATTGTTCTGGTGCATCAGTCCGTAGGTGTCAACCATTGAAACCGCATAGGGCTGATAGTGGTTGGCAAGACGGAC
Organism: Eubacteriales bacterium; assembly: GCA_045657365.1. GTDB lineage: Bacteria > Bacillota > Clostridia > Oscillospirales > CAG-272 > HGM12713. The sequence goes on along the minus strand of JAZOSZ010000322.1, from coordinate 678 downwards.
GAGATCCAGCATTTCCTCGTCACTGTAGCTCGTAACCGATACGAGCTGAGCAAACACTTTATAGCCGAGCTTGCTGAGCTCTCCGCAATACGCCATAGCCTCTTCGCGAAGATGCTTTTTAAAGATCACGCGGATACCGTCAAGAAAACTGTCCTCGGCGGGGGAAATGTGGGAAAGCGAGCAGGTGCCATAGTCGATCATACCGACAATCATTGCCTGCTTGCGATCAAGCTCTCCGAAAATCTTGCCGACGCTGTCGGTGTCGGGCATAATGCTTCGATTGATATCGAATTCGCGGCGCTCGTCGAGGAAACCGACCTCGATGATATCAACGCCCGCGTCGACCAGACGCTCAAATACGCTGACGAGATTATCGTGACCGAAATTCCAGTCGTTGATATATCCACCGTCTCTGAGCGTACAGTCTAAAAGCTTTATTTCACCCATAATATTCTCCTTGAATGGATTTTACTGTGCGACTGCCTCGATCACGGTCTTTGCCATATAATCGAGCATCTCGTCGGTCATACCGGGATATACGCCGATCCAGAAGGTATCGGTCATAATGCGGTCGGTCGACGAGAGGTCACCGACAACGCGGTAGCCTTCGCCACTCTTTCTCATTTCGTCGAAGCAGGGGTGTTTGGTAAGATTGCCCGCAAAGAGCATTCTCGTCTG
>JAZOSZ010000321.1:0-2904 GCA_045657365.1 Eubacteriales bacterium | reverse complement strand
ACCGATACCTCGTCGATGCAGCTTTCCGGTAGCGGAAGTCGCGCGGGAGCACTGTCGATTCCTTGCCGCTATATTCATTCAGCGGTGGAAACCTGTGATCTTGGTGATGCCGTGGCGTGCGTGGATCTTGCCGAGCAATTTGTATTGACGATAAAATAAAGGAAAAAAGCTATGGAATTTTCAAATGAATTACTGACACTTGCGGCAAAGGCGGAGAGCGCGCTTTCCGAACGCTTTGCCGAGATCGACCGCATTGCCTTTGAGAATACGCAGAAGGTAATGGCGGCATTCCGCGAGCATCGCGTGGACGAGGCGATGTTCAATCCGACAAGCGGTTACGGCTACGACGACCGCGGACGCGAAGCGCTTGACCGTATCTGGGCAGACGTTATGGGTGCCGAAGCGGCGTTTGTGCGACATCAGATTGTCAACGGAACACAAGCACTGACGATCGGACTGTTCGGTCTTCTTCGTCCGAACGATATTCTCTTTTCGATTGCGGGAAAACCCTATGATACGCTCGACGAGGTCATAGGAAACGCGGGAGAGGCGGGCAACGGCTCTTTGCGTGATTTTGGCGTGGAATACCGACAGGCGGATCTTTTTGAAGACGGAAGCTTTGACGTGGAAAGAATCAAAAGCGTTCTTACCGAAGAGGGAGAGCGTGTCAAAGTCGTCTTCATTCAGCGCTCAAAGGGATATCTCAACCGCAAAACGCTGAGCGTCGCAATGATCGGAGAGATCGTACCCGTCGTGCGTGAGCTGGCGCCGAAGGCATATATCGTTGTGGATAACTGTTATGGCGAATTTACCGAAACGCGGGAGCCGACGGCGGTGGGCGCCGATATGATTATCGGTTCACTCATTAAGAACCCCGGCGGCGGAATGGCGGAAACGGGCGGATATATTGCGGGTACGGCGCGTGCCGTCGAGCTGGCGTCCTACCGACTGACCTCGGTGGGATGCGGACTTGAGGTCGGTGCGACGATGGGACAGAACAAACCGATGTTCAAGGGACTTTTCTACGCACCGCATACCACGGCGCAGGCACTCAAAACGGCTTGCCTTGCCGCGTACATTTTCGGAGAAGAGGGACTTGGCTTTGCGGTCGAGCCAAAATGGTACGAGCCGAGATACGATATTATTCAGTCGGTTATTACGGGCTCGCGTGAGGGACTTTGCGCGTTCTGTCGGGGAATTCAGGCAGGCTCGCCGATCGATTCCTTCGTTACGCCCGAGCCTTGGGCAATGCCCGGATATTCCGATGAGGTCATTATGGCGGCAGGCGCCTTTACGCAGGGATCGTCGATCGAGCTTTCGGCAGACGGCCCGCTTCGCCCCCCCTATACCGCCTTCTTCCAGGGCGGCTTGACCTATGAAAGCGGCAAGATCGGTATCCTTTCCGCCGCAAAGGAAATGATGAAATTAGTTTGAGGATAGAACGGGGACGCGTGTTACTTTTTCTTTCGGGAAAGAAAAAGGAACCAAAAAGAAAGCATTGGCAATTTATGGGTTTTGTTGCCGTATTATCTGTGCAGACTTCGGCTTTTTGAGGAACAAAACGATTTTTATGAAAACTATCTTTGTGGAAAGTTTTTGAGATTCTTAAGAACTTTTTTCAAAAAATTCTTAAGTGGGGTGCGGGGCTAGCCCCGCAAAAAACACCCATAGCTACATAAAACAAAAAAAGAGGTAGCTATGCTGTTTTCATCGCTTGAATTTCTCTATTTATTTTTGCCAATTTCTCTTCTGTTATATTTTGTTTGTCCGCCGATTGCCCGCAACGCGGTATTACTGATCGTCAGTTTGATTTTTTACGGCTTTGGCGAGCCGATTTACGTGAGTCTGATGATCTTTACGATTGGTGTGGACTATGCCTTTGGACTTTTGATTGCGGGACGCGTTCGCAAAGGCGCGTCTGTGAAGTGTCTTTTGTGGGTGGCGGTGGCGTTTAATCTTTCGCTCCTTGGCTTTTTTAAGTATTATGACTTTTTTGCCGATACCGTGGGGCTACCCGTCCTCGGGCTTTCGCTTCCGATCGGGATCTCCTTTTATACCTTTCAGGCGCTTTCCTACGTGATTGACGTGGCGCGCAGTGAGGTTCGGGCGCAGAAAAATCCCGTAACCTTCGGCGCGTACGTGACGCTCTTTCCGCAACTGATCGCAGGCCCGATCGTGCGCTATTCCGAGGTTGATGCTCAACTGATGCGACGAAAATACACACTTTCGCGGATCGCGGACGGGATTGCTCTTTTTTGCGTGGGACTTGCCAAAAAAGTGCTCCTTGCCAATCCTGCGGGGGCGCTTTGCGAAGCGCTGTTGCTTCGTCTTGCCGAGCCTTCGACACGAACGGTACTCGGTGCGTGGCTATGGCTTCTGATGTTTTCGGCACAGATTTATTTTGACTTTTCGGGATATTCGGATATGGCGGTGGGACTTGGACGAATCCTCGGCTTTGAGTTCCCGAAAAATTTTCGCTATCCCTATCTTTCCCGTAGCATTACCGAATTCTGGCGACGTTGGCATATCACTCTTTCCTCGTGGTTTCGCGAGTACGTGTATATTCCGTTGGGCAGAAATCGCAAAGGACGCTGGCGCACCTACCGAAATCTTTTGATCACGTGGGCGCTGACGGGACTCTGGCACGGTGCGGCGTGGAATTTTCTGATTTGGGGAGTGTACTTTTTCGTGCTTCTGGCAATCGAAAAAGCCTTCCTTGGCATACGTCTTGAGCGCTGTCCGTCGGCAATTCGGCACGCGTATGCACTCGTTTTTATTTTTGTCGGTTGGCTCATTTTTGCTTCGGACGGATCCCTTCCGATCGGTGGCTTTTCACTTGGCGGAAGCCTTGTCGGAGTTGGCTGTGCCGCGTTCTCGGACGGAATCGTTCGCTATGAGTTGATT
>JAZOSZ010000320.1:0-6234 GCA_045657365.1 Eubacteriales bacterium | reverse complement strand
GCCTCCGACTTTGCAAAGGGTTCGCGTAAGTCGCTGTCCGATACGGCACTCCGTACGGCAGACTCGGGTTATTTGACCCGTCGTCTTGTCGACGTTTCTCAGCACGTGATTGTACGTGAAGAGAAGTGTGATACCGTCAAGGGTGCTTGGATCGAGCAGATTATGGACGAGAAGAACGGAACGGTTCTTGAACCGCTTTCCGACAGAATTGTCGGACGTTACACCATTGGTGCGGTACAGAATCCCACCACGGGTGAGATCATCGTCGGCGACGACGAAATGATCACCGATGAGCAGGCAGCCGCAATCGTGAAGGCAGGCATTGAACGCGTTTATATCAGAACGGTCATTCAGTGTCACGCAAAGCACGGTATCTGTGCGCACTGTTACGGTGCCGACCTGGCTTCGGGTAACCCCGTCAAGATTGGTGAAGCCGTTGGTATTATCGCCGCTCAGTCGATCGGTGAACCCGGTACCCAGTTGACGATGCGTACCTTCCACTCGGGTGGTGTCGCAGGTTCGGATATTACGCAGGGTCTTCCCAGAGTTGAAGAGCTCTTCGAGGCAAGAACGCCCAAGAAGACTTCGGTACTTGCAACCACTGACGGCGTGATTCAGGAAATCCGCAGTGGCGATACGCCCAACACTTACGTGATTGACGTTCGCTCGAACGAGACGGGTATGAAGATCGCGCATCAGATTCCGTTTGGTAAGAGAGTGATGGTCAGCGAGGGTGATATGGTTCAGAAGGGTGATGCTCTGACCGACGGTAGCAAGGCTCCTCTTGAAATTATGAGCATCTTCGATGACCCCAACGATCCCAACAACCGCGAGTATCTCGATAAGGTTTACGAATATATCATCAAGGAAATTCAGAAGGTTTACCGTTCGCAGTCCTGTAACGTCAACGACAAGCATATTGAAATCATTGCTCGTCAGATGACCAGACAGATTCGCATATCCAATAATGGAGACACCGATCTTCTTGTAGATTCTTTGGTCGATATGAGCGAATTCGAGGAAGAGAACAACAGAATTCAGGCAAGAATCGACGCAGGCGAGCAGGGACTTCGTCTGGCAGAGGGTAAGCCTGTGTTGCTTGGTATCACCAAGGCATCGCTCCAGACCGACTCCTTCCTGTCGGCGGTTTCCTTCCAGGAAACCACCAAGGTACTCACCGATGCCGCAATCAAGGGCAAGGTGGACTACCTGCGCGGGCTGAAGGAGAACGTTACCATCGGTAAGCTGATTCCCGCAGGTACGGGTATGAAGTGCTACCACAACGTTGACGTTGTAAGAAACGAAAGCGAAGTGGAAGCAATCGAACTCCCCGAAACCGCAGATGAGGCAATCGAGACGGTAGAAGAAACCGAAGCAGTCTGATTCCAACTAAAAAATTAAGGCGCATCTGGCGAAAGTCAGATGCGCTTTTTGCTTGAGCTTCTTGACAAGCACGGCAAAGTGTGATATCATACAGGAGAAATAACACAAGGGAGACTTACGATGAAGCAGTTTGATTTTGAAGTAAAAAACGTGCCTGTCTTGGCGAGCACCGAGGTGCTTGTGGTTGGTAGCGGAACGGCGGGAATTGCGGCGGCAGTCGCGTCGGCGAGGTGCGGCGCAAAAACGATGCTCGTGGAACGCTACGGCTGTCTCGGCGGCGCACTGACGGTGTCGAACGTTTCATCGTATAGCTTTAGCGTCAACCGATTTCCCGAAACACTTTCCGGAATTCCCAAAGAAATTGACGAGCGTTGCCGTGCATACGGTGCTTCGTCGCCCGACTATCGCGGAAGTGGGATTTTTGTTGATGCCGAGCTGTATAAATGTATGCTCGACGAATGGCTGGAAGAAGAGGGCGTGAGTGTGTTGCTCCATACAACCGTGATCGGCGCGTACGTTGAGAACGGTGTACTTAAAGGAGTGTTTTGTCAGAGCAAATCGGGAATAGGGATTATTTTGGCAGAGCGCACGGTTGATGCCAGCGGAGACGGCGACGTTGCCGCGGCGGCAGGTGTTCCGTTTGAACAAAGAGAGCTAAAGAAAATTCAGCCGGTCAGCGTGGTGTTTGGAATTTCCAACGTAGACGTAGAAAAATTTGAGGCGCATTTTCGCAATCCAAAGGGAAATGGCTTTGCTACCGTTTTTGGGGCGGCGGCAGATGCAGGAGAATGGAAGAGCACCAAACGCGGTGGCGCGTGGAAGATCCTCACGCCCAACGGTGATATTAAGAGCTTGAATTTAACGTTGGTGCGAGAGATCGACGCCACAGACGTCTTTGATCTGACGCGTGCCGAAATCGAGGGACGCAAGCAGGTGATGCATATTATTTCGCTGTTCCGAAAATATGGAAAAGAAATCGGTCTTGGCGATTGTCAGCTTCGCGCCATTGCACCCCAACTTGGATTGCGCGAAACTCGAAGAATTATGGGAGAGTACCGTCTGATGGGAGAGGACGTGCGCGAGCAACGCGATTTTGAAGACGGCATCGGACGTCTTATTTGCACCATTGATCTCTACGGAGAGCTTAAGACGAGCTATCGTCCAACCGAAGCTGAAACCTTTTCAGTACCCTATCGCGCACTTTTGCCGCAGAAAATTGATGGCTTGCTTGTCGCAGGACGATGCATCTCGTGCGATGAAGTCAGCTTTGGAGCGGTTCGTCTGATGGTGGGCAGCGCCCTCACCGGTCAGGCGGCAGGCACGGCGGCGGCAATGAGTATTTCCGAAAAGCTGATGCCCCGTGGACTTGATGCGAAAAAACTTCGAGCAAAGCTTGCCGAGGACGGCGTTGGACTGTAATTGATAAAATCAGGAGCACTTGCTTTTGGGCAAGTGCTCCTACTTTTTTAAATCCGATAACAAGCATCCGAGATGGTTTCAGACGTTTCTGCAAAGCCCGATGAGCCGTACCGTCCGCCCGAGGCGAGTGCCGATTCGATGCGAAGAAGGCGGTTGTACTTGGCAACGCGTTCGGTACGGCAAGGCGCACCCGTTTTGATAAAGGGCGCGTTCAGTGCCACGGCAATATCGGCAATCGTCGTGTCTTCCGTTTCTCCTGAACGGTGCGAAAGAATAAAGCGGTATCCTGCGTCCTTGGCAAGGTGAATCACGTCGAGCGTTTCGGTCAGCGTTCCGATTTGATTGGGCTTGATCAGAATGGCGTTGGCGGCGTGACGTTCGATTCCTGCGCGCAGACGCGCGGTGTTCGTGACGAAAAAGTCGTCGCCGACGAGCATAATTTTCTTGCCGAGCCGTTCGGTCAGGTCACACCAGCCTTCCATGTCGCGTTGGTCGAGCCCGTCCTCGATGGAAATAATCATCGGATATTTGTCACAGAGAGACACCCAATATTCGATCAGCTCGCGGCGGCTGTAACGACGGCGTCGCTTGGGCATCATATATGCACCTTCATCGTACCATTCCGAAGCGGCGGCGTCGAGTGCGATCTTCACTTCGTCGGTCGAGTAGCCTGCCGTCGAGATTGCTTCGCAGATCAGATCGATTGCCTGTTCGTCATTTTCCAGATTCGGTGCAAATCCACCCTCGTCTCCGACCGTCGTGGCAAGACCTTTGGCTTTCAGGAGCGATCCAAGTGCGTGATAAATCTCGCTTCCTGCCCGTAATGCTTCGGAAAAACGAGAAAATCCGACGGGTACGATCATAAATTCCTGAATTTCCACGTTGTTGGATGCGTGAGCACCACCGTTGAGAATATTCATCATCGGCGCGGGAAGACGGTAGGCATCAATGCCACCGAGATAACGGTAGAGCGGAATATGATACCAATTGGCGGCGGCACGCGCCGAGGCGAGCGACACCGCAAGAATGGCATTGGCACCGAGATCGGACTTGTTTTCGGTGCCGTCCAGACGAAGCAAGAGTCGATCCAATTCGGCTTGCTCGGTGGCGCTGACACCCGTGAGGGCAGGAGAAATCACTCGGCAGACCGAGGATACGGCGTCGCAGACACCGCGCCCACCGTAGCGGTCTTTGTCGCTGTCACGCTTTTCGTGTGCTTCGTAAATGCCCGTGGATGCGCCCGAGGGGACGCTGGCAACGCCCACCGTGCCGTCGGCAAGGAAGACCGAGGCTTCGACCGTAGGGTTGCCTCTTGAATCTAAAATTTCTCTGGCACAGCACTTGATGATTTGCGGTTTATTCATAGCGTAGTCCTTCCTTTTTCTTTTTGAATTCGTCAATAGTATGCCTTTCTTCGGGAAAAAGTATGCCAAAACAAAAAAGAAATGGCAAAAAAGAGCATAGTTCCATATACTGACAATACCCAAATTCAATCGGAGAGAAAGGAAGGATTGCTTTGATTATTTATACGGTACAAAACGGAGACAGTCTATATTCGATTGCGCGTCGATACGGCACGACGGTGGAAAAAATTATGCGCGATAACGAGCTTTCGGGAACGGCACTGACGATTGGTGAGACGCTCGTGCTCTTACAGCCGCGTACGGTGTATCGGGTAGAGCGTGGGGAAAATCTTTACGGAATTGCGCAAAAATTCGGTGTAACGCTGGGAGATCTGTGGCGAAACAATCCCTTTTTGGGCGGAAAAACCGAGGTGCGTGCGGGAGAGGTATTGACGGTAGTTCCCGAAGAACGCACTTCGGAGCGTGAAATTTCGGTTAACGCCTACGTCTATCCGAACGTCGACCGCGACGTTCTGCGAAAAACATTGCCGTATCTGACTTATCTGACGCTTTTCAGCTATCGCGTGGAAGAGGACGGAGAGCTTGTCGGAATTGACGATGAGGAATTGATTGAGTTGGCACGCGCCTATGGAACGGCGCCCATTCTGCTTGTTTCGTCGCTCTCCGAACGAGGCACATTCTCGCCTGAACTTGCCCGAGAACTTCTTTCGGACGAGGCGGCAAAAGAGATGCTCATTGAGGAAATTGCCTCGACGCTGACGAGAAAACGCTATGCAGGAGTAGAGATCGATTTCGAGTACGTGCCCGCCGAGGTTGCCGATGAATACGTGCAGTTTGTCCGCGATCTGCGCGAACGTCTGGCATCGGGAGGATACGAGGTCTTCGTGTCGCTCTCGCCCAAGATCTCGGATGATCAGGCAGGACTTCTCTATGAGGGACACGATTATGCCGGTATGGGGGAGGCGGCAGATAAAACCTTTCTGATGACCTACGAATGGGGATATACTTATGGACCCCCGATGGCGGTTTCTCCCGTTGACAAGGTGCGGCAAGTACTTGAGTATGGAGCGAGCGAGATTCCTTCCGAGAAAATTGTTATGGGTGTGCCAAACTACGGATACGACTGGAAGCTTCCGTTCGTGGCGGGAGAGAGTCGCGCGCGTTCGCTCGGAAACGTCGAGGCGGTGGCACTTGCCAAAGAAAAAAGAGCGCGCATCGAGTACGACGAGGTCTCTGCGGCGCCCTATTTTCGGTATTTTGAACGGGAAAACGCTACTCCCGTGGAGCACGTCGTTTGGTTTGAAAACGCAAATAGCGTTGCGGCACTCATTGATTTGGTGCGCGAGCTGAATCTGGACGGTATCGGCGTTTGGACGGCGATGAAATATTTTCCGCAGCTATGGCTGGTGTTGAATGCGACATATTCTATCCGAAAGATTTTTTCCTGACAGCGTTTTTATCGGTATTGCCGACGGAATTCGGTTGGCGAAAGTCCTACGTTTTTATGGAAAATCGCGCTGAAATAGTAAATGTTTTCATAGCCGCACCGCGTGGCGATCTCTCCGACCGAGAATGAGGTGGAAGCAAGAAGACGGCGTGCCTGCTTCATTCGTTCTTCGGTCAGAAATTCTCCGATCGAGCAGGAGAATTCGCGTCGAAACTTGAAATTCAGCGTACTCGGATTGCTGCCGATGGCTTGGCAGATCGTAGCGATCGAGAGCTTTTTCGAGAGTGAGCAACGAAGAAATTCCACCGCTCGTCGCACGGTTTCATCGTGGCAAAGACGCAGATCGTTTTTGGGGTCGATACTTCCTTCGCTTTGTTCGTCGAACCACAGCCAGAGAATATCGTCCAGAAGATGCTCCTTGTGGTAAAGAGAGCGCGCGTCAGAAGTGTCGATGAGAGCTTCGTAGGCACGGATATCGTCGAGAAATCGTTCTTTGTTTTTGAAAAAGATCTTTCCCGTCGGCAACGGAAGCGTAAAGGAGCATTTGGGATTTTGTCGGAATTTGATAAAGACGAAAGAGATGGGAGAGAGTACCGAACGCGAAAAGAAGATGTCGTCGGT
>JAZOSZ010000319.1:0-3345 GCA_045657365.1 Eubacteriales bacterium | reverse complement strand
CAAGCTCCTTTCGTCGCTTTCGTCTACGCAAACGTCACACCGTGACCTTTGCTCCGCTCAGGATGACACGGTGGGGGCATGATTGTATAAATTTTAAACAAAACAGCGTAGCCGTAAGTTTTCTCACAGCTACGCTTTCTTCGTTTTTATGGAATTATTCGATCTCTCCGAAGAGCTTCAGCGCTTCGATGGCGGCGTTCTGCTCTGCCTCGCGCTTGGATTTGCCCGTTCCGTGTCCGATGACGTTCGAGTTCATTCTCGCCTCGACCTCAAAGAGCTTCTGATGATCGGGTCCGCTCTCACCCACGACCGTATAGGTCAGGACGTCACCCTCTGCCTGCTGAATGAGCTGTTGGAGCTCGGTTTTCGGGTCGGTGATGATCGGGCTGTAATTCTCTTCCAGCTCCTTCTTGATAAAAGGAATGACAAAGCTCCTCACCTTTTCTTTTCCTGCCGCTCCCGCGTCGAGATAGATCGCCGCAAGCAGGGCTTCAAAGGCGTTCTCAAGCGTCGACTGCCGCTCTCTGCCGCCGCACTTTTCTTCTCCGTTGCCCAGCAGCAAAAAGTTGCCAAGTCCGATCACTCTGGCATACGACGCGAGTGCCGACGACTGCACGACCGCTTTCCTTCTCTGCGTCAGCTCGCCTTCGGGCAGGTCGGGATAGGTCAGATAGAGATATTCGCTGACAATCGACGCAAGCACGGCGTCCCCCAAAAATTCGAGACGCTCGTTGCAGATCACGGTTTTTTTATGTTTTGCCCGAAGCTCGTTGGCGTAGGACGAATGTGTCAGCGCTTCGCGCAGGATCGCCCGATTTTGAAATTGATATCCGATATTCGCTTCGAGAATCGCTACGTCTTGTTGCATACTTGATCCTTTCCACTTGTTTTCCTACAAGGATTATTTTTCTTCCTCGGTGACATTTTCTTTCCTCGCCGCTTTTTCGGCTTTTTTACGGTCGCCGAGGATCGCGAGATCGACGGTCATTTCTGCCGTAAGGTCGTTTTCGGCGGCAATCTGCGCCTGACGAATGGCATTCTTGAACGCCTTTGCCTTCGATGAGCCGTGCGCCTTGATCACGGGTTTGGCAATGCCGAGGATCGGCGCGCCGCCGTGCTCGCCCGCGTCAAAGTTCTTCTTGACCTCATCCAGATGCGAATGCACGAGGAGATAGCCTGCCTTTGTGACGGGGCTTGCCGTAAAGAGATTTCGCATCGTTTGGAGCATCAGCTTCCCCATTCCTTCCATGGTTTTGAGCAGGATATTTCCCGAAAATCCGTCGCAAACGAGGACGTCGCAGGTGTCGTTCATCACGGCGTTTCCCTCGATGTTTCCGACGAAACGAATCTCGGGGGTCTTGGAAAGAAGCTGATAGGCTTCGATCTGAAGCTCGGTTCCCTTATGGTCTTCGGTTCCGTTATTCAGAAGTCCGACGCGGGGATTCTCGACGCCCATCATTCGTTTCATATAGACCGAGCCCATCACGGCAAACTGCTCGAGAATGTCGGGCGTGACGCTGAGGTTGGCGCCCGAATCGAGCAAAAGCACGGGAGGCGTCATCGGGAGAACTGCCGCGATAGCGGGGCGGCGCACGCCGCGCAGCTTACGGACGAGCAGATTCGCGCCCGTAAAGAGTGCGCCCGTATTGCCTGCGCTGACGAAGGCGTCTCCTTTTCCCTCGGCGAGCAGACGGAGTCCTACGCTCATCGAGGAATCCTGCTTTCCGCGCACGGCGCAGATCGGGTCGTCTTCCATGGTGATCTCAACCTCGGTATGAACGATCTCAAAGCCGTCGAGCGAGACGCCGAGCTCCTTTGCCGTCGCCGTGAGCTTCTCACGGTTTCCGACGAGCAAAAGCTCGGTGTTAAAGGCTTCTTTTGCCGCAAGCACGCCCTTGATCGTTTCCTCGGGGGCATTGTCGCCCCCCATCATATCTACGATAATCGTTTTTTTCTCGTTCATTGTAAATTCTCCAAAATTCTATCAATTTCAGATAAAGCTCTCTTGGAAATTTCTTCGTTTTTTGCCGCTTTTCCCCCCTTGACGCGGTACGGAAGCGGCTCTACGATGCCAAAATTGGCGTTCATCGGGGTAAATGCACCGACGCCGCCGTGCGCGACGTACGAAGCCATCGCACCGAGCATCGTCGTTCTCGGGAAGAGAATTTCTTCCTTTCCGAGCGCCTCTCTTGCGGCACTCATTCCCGCAAGAAGTCCCGAGCCTGCCGATTCGACGTAGCCTTCGACGCCCGTCATCTGTCCCGCAAACCAGACCGTACTTCCCTTCAGGCGGTAATTTTCTCCGAGCACCTCGGGAGAATTGAGGTAGGTATTGCGGTGCATCACGCCATAGCGCAAAAATTCGGCGTTTTCAAGTCCGGGAATCATTCGGAAGACCCTTCTCTGTTCGGGGAAGGTCAGGTGTGTCTGGAATCCGACGAGGTTATACATCGTTCCCTCTCGGTTTTCCTTGCGAAGCTGAACGACGGCGTGCGAGGCTTTGCCCACACGCGGGTCGATGAGTCCGACGGGTTTTAAGGGGCCGAAGAGGAGCGTATCGCGTCCGCGCCGTGCCATCACCTCGACGGGCATACAGCCCTCGAACACCTTGAGATTTTTCTGTTCCTCGCGGTCAAAGTCGTGCAATGCCGCTTCTTCCGCCGTCACGAGCGCCTGCCAGAAGGCTTCGTACTGCTCGGTGTTCATCGGACAGTTGATATAATCGGCGTAGCCCTTGTCGTAGCGCGACGCGAAGAAGGCGGTATCCATATTGATGCTCTGCGCATCGACGATCGGTGCGGCGGCGTCAAAGAAATGAAGTCCCGCAAGTCCGAGGTCTTTCTGCAGATATTCTGCCATTTTCTCCGAGGTCAGGGGGCCCGTAGCGACGACCGTGATGCCGTCCCCTTCTTCGACGCGCTCCGCCTCTGCCTCGATGATCTCGATATTCTCGCAAGCACGGAGCTTTTCCGTGATATACGCCGAGAATTTCTCGCGGTCGACGGCGAGTGCCGAGCCCGCGGGGACGCGCGTAGCGTCCGCGGCTTCCATCACGAGCGAGCCGAGTGCGCGCATCTCTGCCTTGAGAAGACCCACGGCGTTTGCCGTACTGTCCGAGCGAAGGGAGTTCGAGCAAACAAGCTCGGCAAATCCTTCGGATTTATGGGCGGGGGTATATTTTTTCGGTTTCATTTCAATCAGACGGACGCGCACGCCGCACTTTTGTGCCTGCCACGCCGCCTCGGCGCCGGCAAGTCCTGCGCCAATGATGGTAATCGTTGGTTTCATAATACTTCCTGTTTTTCAATCCGTACACTAACTAAGGCTCGCCCTTTGGGAGAGCTG
>JAZOSZ010000318.1:0-10527 GCA_045657365.1 Eubacteriales bacterium | reverse complement strand
CTAAAATGATCTGGCTTCTTCGTTCCAAAGGCATTGACGTGGATCGAAGCATCTATACCGTAGATCGGGCAGAGCAGGAGTTGCTGCGGTTGTTTGATCTGACTTGACTTCCCAAATAAACCCATAGTATGGAGATAAATAAAGAAATATGAAAAGCATTGCCTTAGGACAATACTATCCCGCACAATCGGTATTGCATCGGCTTGATCCGCGCGCGAAGGTGATCCTTGCTTTTGTGTATATCATCTGCTCGTTTTTATGCAAAAACATCATTAGCTTCGGTGCGTTGATCGCGTCTGCGCTGGTCGTAATATTGATCAGCCGAATTCCGCTGAGGATTGTATATCGTTCCATCAAGCCCTTGATTTTTATTTTACTGTTCACCGTTATCATCAATATTTTCTGGACGAGCGGAGAAACGCTCCTGTTCGAGTGGAGATTTATCCATATTTATCTGGAGGGTGTTATGAATGCGGTGTTTATGATCGTACGCATTCTGACGCTCATCATCGGAACCAGCATGCTTCTCACCTACACCACCACCCCCATTGCGCTGACAGACGGTCTGGAACAGCTCCTGGCACCTCTGGCGAAGCTGAAACTGCCGGTGCATGAATTTTCCATGATGATGACGATTGCTCTGCGCTTTATTCCGCTACTGAGCGAGGAAACCGAAAAGATTATGACGGCGCAAAAGGCACGCGGTGCGGATTTTTCTTCGGGAGGATTGATTCAAAGAGCAAAAGCATTGATCCCGATTTTGATTCCGCTGTTCGTTTCTGCCTTTAATCGTGCGGGAGATTTGGCTACGGCAATGGAATGTCGTTGCTACCACGGCGGGGAAGGACGAACGAGAATGCACGTTCGTCACGTAAGAATTGTAGATTTTATACCGCTGCTTCTCGTCCTTCTTTTGGGAACGGCGTTGATTCTTCTTAATATTCTTGGTATTGGATTTACAATGAAATAAGGAGCAAGAATGAAAATTTTATTGCATCTTTCTTTTTTGGGAACGAGATATTGCGGATATCAGATTCAGCCCAATGGAATTACAATTCAACAGCGCCTCAACGAAGCAACCAAGGCGCTATTTGGATATGATTGCGATATTGTCGGCTGTAGCCGTACAGACAGTGGCGTTCACGCCAACGAATTCTGTGTTGCGGTTTCCCAAAAAGGAATGAACAGCTTACAAACGACAATTCCAATCGATAAGATTTCGCAAGCAATTGCTCCGCATCTTCCTGAGGATATTTCGGTGATTTCCGCGGAATGGGTAGAAGATGCCTTTCATCCGAGATACGACGTGAAATACAAGGAATATGTATATCAAATCTGGAATGCACCTTATCGGAATCCGTTTTTGCAGGATCGAACGTGGCATTATCCAAAACCGATTTCGGAAGAGTCGATTCGTAAGATGAACGAAGCGGCAGGATATTGGATCGGAACTCACGATTTTAGTGCTTATATGGCGGCAGATTCTAAAATTACCGATGCTGTGCGAACAATTTATGAAGCAGAGGTTGTTCGTCAGGGAGACGTGATCGAATTTCGCGTTTCAGCCAACGGCTTTTTGTACCATATGGTCAGAATTTTGATGGGAACCCTGATTTGTGTTGCCGAGGGACGAATTTCTCCCCGCGAGATTTGTGCCGTGACCGATTCCAAAGACCGCAATCGGGCGGGAAGTACAGCACCTGCTTGCGGATTGTTTTTAAACCGAGTGGTGTACTGAAAAATTCACTGAAATCGACGAAGAATGCGAGAAAGGAGCGATACGATGAAAAAGAATAGGAATCGTCCTGTTAAGGATTCGAATACAGAGAATTCCAGCCTGTCTGAAAAGATCGGTCGCTTCTTTCATACGAAGACACAAAAAGAAAAAGTGCTGAGATACGAAGATTTCAATGCGGCGGGAGATGTGTATTACGCAGGGGTATCTGCTGTATATAAGGTGACACAAAGAATTCTTTGGCTTGTCTTTGTTCTCTTTGTGGTAGTTTCAATGATTTTTCATCACAGCGAAATTACATACGATAATTTCTATTATCTGATCAAGGATTTTTCGGGTGCCGCTGACGTTGAGGGAAGCTACTATGAAACGCTTTCGTACGAATCGGATGACCGTCAGCAATTTACGCTGTATCGGGGCGGTCTGGCAACGGTCAGTCCTTCCAAAATTTCAGTTTTTACAGCAACGGGACGAAGAACGCTGAATCTAACCTCTGCGTTTTCTTCTCCGTATATGGTAAGCTCTCCGAAATACGTATTGGTATACGATACCTCGGGCACGACATTTTCTTTGTATAATTCCTTCGCGCGCGTCTTTACCGAAACCTTGGAATACCCCATATCGAATGCTTGTCTTGCAGAAGACGGATCGTTTGTGATCGTCACGCGTACGGCAGACCGTCGCTCGGTGGTTACGGTTTATAATAAGAGCTTTAAAAAAGCGGCAGAATGGAAATCTGATGATTTTGTCTTTGACATTGTTGCCAGCCGAGAACGGAACGCACTTGCGGTGCTTTCCTATGATGCCGGAAACGGTACGGGAAGAACAACGCTTGCGATCAGAGATCTTTCGAATTTGGAAGAAATCGAGGAGTTATACTTTGACGGAGAATTTCCTCTTGCTTGCGGCTTCTTGGAAGGACGTCGATTTGCGCTTCTGACGGATCGCCATATTCGCATTTTTGATCGTTCGATGGAAGAACAAGAGATCAGTCGGGATTATTCCGAGGGAAATATTACCGGATATACGCTGACTGCCGAAGGGGTTGCCGTTTCTGCCGTCTTTGCTTCGCAGAATACGGTTTGTGCCTTTGATGCGTCGGGAACGCTACTCTACGATGATGTGGTCGATTTTAACGTATCTGATATCGGTATTTACGACTCTTGCATTTTTTTACAAACTGAGCAGGGAGTACGGCGAATGGATCCTTCTTCGTCGAAAGATTCCAAACGAGTCCAGACACTTTCTTCCGGCGTTGGAAAAATGTTGATCTATAATAAAAAAACGGTATTGGTTTGCGGAGAATCAAAAGCAGAATATTTGATTTTTCGGGATTGATTCCAGCAGTTCTGAATACAATGATATTATATATAACGTGAGGAAACAAGAAAGCAAATGAAGTTAAAAAATATTCCTAATCTTCTCTCTATTCTTAGAATTTGTTTGGTATTCGTTTTTGTCGCGCTCTTCTTTAACGATAAGATTTATGCGGCAATTTTCGTCTTTTTATTGGCGGGGGCTACCGATATTATTGACGGCTATCTGGCAAGAAGAAACAATTGGATTACGAACATCGGAAAAATTTTGGATCCCTTTGCAGATAAGCTGATGCAGTGTACGGTGCTTGTTTGTTTGTTTATCAAAGACTATATTCCGCTTTGGTTTGTGATTCCTTTTATTGTGAAGGAATTAACCCTTTTGTTGCTTGGCGCGATTGTAATTAAACGAAGAAGCGTGGTTGTTGTCAGCAAATGGTACGGAAAATTGACGGTTTGTTTGTTTTATGGAACCATTGTGCTGGCGGTGATGCTGAAGGATTTTCTTTGGAAGAATCCGTTGGTTGGTGTGACATTCTTTATCCCTGCCATTGCTTTTGCGATTTTCTCTTTTGCAAGCTATGTAAAGCAGTATGCTTATTTAAAGCACGAGGAAATTCAGAAGGGAAATATTTTGAAAAATCGAAAGGAAGACTAAGGACGCTGAGCGTCAAGGGTCAATGCTATGGTAATGTGTTCAAAATGCCACAAACGAGTGGCAGTGGTATTTGTCAATAAATTAGAGAACGGAAATAAGCTGAGCGAGGGGCTTTGTATTAAGTGTGCCCGCGAGCTTGGAATTCCCGTGGATAATATGCTTGGAAATATGATGAATCAAATGGGAATTTCTTCCGAGCAATTAGAGGGAATTGAGGACGAGGTCAATCAGTTTATGACGGAAGCCCAGAATTTTTCTTCCCTGGACGAGATGGAAGACGGTGGGGCGCCTGCGATTGATTTGCCCAAACTCTTCAAAGACGGAGATCTTCCCGAAGCCAAGGGGGCAGAATCGAAAAACGGTAAGCAGGGAAAAGACGCCCCTGCAAAGAAAAAATATAAGTTTCTTGACACCTATTGCAGAAATCTGACGCGCCGTGCCGAGAAGGGAAAGCTTGACCGTATTATTGGACGTGATCGGGAGCTTGAACGGGTGATTCAGATTCTTTGCCGACGTCAGAAAAACAATCCTTGCTTGATTGGTGAACCCGGTGTCGGCAAAACGGCAATCGCGGAAGCTTTGGCACAGCGGATTGCTGACGGACAAGTTCCGTATAAGTTGAAAGACAAACAAATTTATTTGGTAGATCTGACCGCACTTGTTGCGGGGACGCAGTTTCGCGGACAGTTTGAATCCCGAATTCTCGGACTTTTGAATGAAGTGAAAGAAGCGGGAAATGTGATTCTCGTAATCGACGAGGTTCATAATATCGTAGGAACAGGCGACGCAGAAGGAAGTGTGAATGCGGCAAATATTTTAAAGCCTGCACTTTCCCGTGGAGAGGTTCGGATTATTGGTGCGACGACATTGAATGAATATCGTAAGTATATCGAAAAGGATTCTGCTCTGGAACGACGCTTTCAGCCGGTTACGATCAACGAGCCTTCGATTGACGAAACGATTGAAATGTTGGAGGGAATCAAGCATTATTACGAGGAATTTCACGCAATTCGTATTCCCGATTCGGTGGTGCGCCGTGCAGTTATATTGTCCGAGCGGTATATTACCGACCGTTATTTACCCGATAAGGCGATTGACCTTTTAGATGAAGCGGCATCGAAGCTTTCGCTGAGCAGTGCGGAGTTGAATGAATCTTATCGAATTCGTGAGGAGCTTCTTGTTCTTCGAGAAAAGAGAGAAGCTTTGGAGAACAATCCGCCGTCCGACGAAAAGCAGGCGCAAAAGTGCTATGAGGAAATTGCGGAAATCAAGGCAAAGGAAATCAAAGCATCCGAACGGTTGAAGGAGCTGGAGATTTCCTGTGAGCAAATTCTTTTGAGGGAAGAAGATATTGCTACGGTGATTGAAATCTGGACGGGAGTTCCCGCTACCGATATTTCCGAAAATGAATTTGTACAGATCGATCAGCTTGAGAGCCGATTGAAGAAACGCATCATCGGACAGGATGAAGCAATCGTTGCCGTCGCTAAAGCAATTAAGCGAAACCGTGCGGGAATTTCTTATAAGAGAAAACCTGTGTCCTTTATCTTTGCAGGGCCAACCGGTGTTGGTAAAACCGAGCTTGTCAAAACACTTGCAGCGGATCTTTTCCACTCTCCCGAAACCTTGATTCGTCTGGATATGTCGGAGTTTATGGAGAAACATTCGGTCTCCCGAATCATCGGTGCGCCCCCCGGATACGTTGGATATGACGAAGCAGGGCAGTTGACCGAGAAAATTCGCCGTCGTCCTTATTCCGTTGTTCTTTTTGATGAGATTGAAAAGGCACACCCCGATGTGCTGAACATTCTTCTTCAAATTTTAGATGACGGAAGAATTACCGATGCGCACGGAAAAACGGTAAACTTTGAAAATACCGTGCTTGTGATGACGACCAATGCAGGTTCGGATCATTCTGCGGCAACCGTTGGATTTTCCTTGAATGAAACCGCGGCGGATAATGATAAGACGATGAAAGCGCTTTCCGCATTTCTTCGTCCCGAATTTATTAACCGTGTGGATGAAATCATTACCTTCCATTCTCTGAGTGAATCGGATTTTGAAAAAATTGCGTGCATTCTTTTGGATGAACTGAAGCTTTCGCTTGCGGAAAAAGGTATTTCTTTCGTATATTCTCAACCCGCGGTCGCGTATATCGCCAAAAATTCCTATTCTCACAAATTCGGTGCGCGTAATATGCATCGCTTTATTCGCAAGAATGTAGAGGATCTGATGGCTGAAAAAATTATTTCGGACTATGAAAGAAAAATTGCGGGGATTTCCTTGAAATATTCCAAAAAAGAAGACAAACTAGTGGTTGAGTGCATTTAAATGATGAACGAAAAATGGTTTAATCTTTCTCTTGATGAGATTGAAAAGAAATTGAAAACCAATGCCGCCACGGGACTTTCCCGTAAGGCGGCTCGTTCTCGTGCGCAAAAGAACGTAGGCGCGCTCTTTTTGTTGCCTACCAAATCACCACTCAGAATTTTCGGAGAGATTTTTGCGGATTTTTCCCTGATTCTCTTGTTACTTGCGGCAGGAATTTCCTTGTTCTTTGATGAAATATTGAATGGGATAACAGTACTTGTTTTATTACTTGGATATTTGGCGGTTCTTGGAATCCTTTCGTATCGATCTCAGCGCACGATGGAATCGGTTTCGGCAATTTTTGCGCCTACCGTTCGTGTTATTCGTGGGGGAAAATTATTTTTTGTCGATTTTCGTTCGATCGCTGTGGGGGATGTGATTCTTCTCGAAGCGGGGGATGTGATTTGTTGTGATGCCCGCCTTGTTACGTCGGACGGCTTTCGTGTTCGAATGAGATTGGACCGCGAGCAGTACCGATCAATGGATAAAGTGGCAGAGGGACACGTTAATCCTAAGGAACATCGTGCCTCGGAGATGGTGAATATGGTTCACGGCGGTTCTGTGGTGGAAAAGGGAAGTGCGCGTGCGATTGTGACTGCGGTAGGGCGTTATACCTATCTTGGTGCGATGACCGGTGGAATTGAGATCCCTTTTTCGGACGAACTTCCCCTTGAACTGAAGCAGTTGCAAAAATTAAGCAAAAAGATCAATATCGTTTTTTTGCTGGCGGTAATTCCTGTTACGATTCTCAGTCTTTTGATCAGCTATTTCCGAGGCGGGACAATCTTGCTTTCGGTGGCATTTTTGACCGCGCTTTCCTTAGTTGCTACTACCGCATCGCATTTAACAATGATTTTTGCGCGTTCGTTTTACGTTAATCGTATTCGTAAAATGGCAGCAACAGAGCGTATTGCAGTAATTCGTTCTTCGGAAAAAGCGTCTTGCTTTGCGGATGCTGATTATTTATTTCTTGTTGACGGTGCTCTGTTAACTGACGGTAAATTGCATTTTCATCAGGCAATTTGTGCGGAAGGACAAATTTGCAATGCCAAAGATTCTGATGCTTCGGCAAAGTATTTTGCCGAAATGGTATCTATGTATCGCTTTGCTGCTACCAGAACCTTGACAACGGGTGTTGGAGTTACCAATGATTTTCTTGGTGGAATCGGAGAGTTTATTCGCTACAGCGGTGTTGATGAGGGGGCGCTTGCGATTCGGTGTTCCTGTCTTTCTTACGGTGCGGGAAATTTATTGGATTCTCCCGAACAGGTGTGTATTTCCGACCGCGATCATCGTGTTTGGTTACACGTTTCACGTTCTTCCGAGCTTTTGGAAAATTGTGAATATGTAATGATTCGCGGAGAAAAACGTCAGATGAGTGCTCGTGTTCGGAATCATTTGATTGCTGCGTGGAATAATGCGATTGCAACACATCAGATTCCAATGATCTTTACGGCATTTACGGATGTTTCGTTTTCGGATTCTTGTTTTCTTGGGATGCTGTTTTTCAAAGAGGGTGTCGATGAAGCGTGGTTGACGAATAAAACACGCTTACAAAAAAGCGGTTGCAAATTGATTTTATTCGCGCCTACGAAGCGTACACTTCCGCAGATTCCTATGGAACTTCTGGAGCAAGGGTTTGTTTCCAAAGAAACCTTTTTGAAGCATCAAAAGCCACTTTCTTATCGTTTTGGAAAATTCGGAATCTATGTGGGCTTTGAAAAGGAAGATATTATCGCTCTCTTAGGGGAGGTGCGTTCTCACGGATACCGAGTCGCGGTTGGCGGCATGTCGGAAGAGGCAGAAAAAATTGCGTCGTTTTCCGATGCTTTTGTTTCTTGCGCACCGATGATTTCCTATACCTCCGGATACTTGGATGAAGAAATTCAAACACCTGAGCTTTTGGGCGGAGGAAGCGCTTCTACTTCGTTACCGTCTGTAAAAACGTCGGCGGATATTTTAGTATCCCGTCCTATACGAGGCAAGGGGGGGCTCTTTGCGCTTTCTCAAGCGAGAGCTTCTGTGCAAGCATTGAAGGGAAATCTTTCGGGATTTCTTCGTTATTTACTTTGTACGCAACTGCTTCGCCTTGTGTTACTTACCTTACCGATGCTGTGGGGAACCAGGCTCTTGGATGCTCGTCATCTCTTGCTTTGTAGCTGCGTTTTTGATATTTTTGCTTTCTTTTCGTTTTTGGAACGCCGAGCGTATGTATCAGAATCTTTGGTGTATCAAAATTGGAAACAAATTCTGAAGACAGAGCGTGGAAGGATTATCGCAATTGGCGCTTCGGCAATTTCTGTATTCATTCTTCCGTGGATATTGAATCTTTTTGATTTTGCGGGACAATATCTCTATATGCTGGAATTTTCCTTTATGGCAATGATTCTTTTGCATTGGTCAATTCTTTTGTCGGTACGCTTTGGCTCCGAAAAATTCCGATTTGGAACGCTGGTTCGCGATTTCTTCTTCGTTCTTGCTTCAATATTTATAGTAGCTTTTCTGGGATTGGCATTTTCTTGGCAAGCTTTTGGAGAATTATTCCTTTTGGAAAAAAATCCGATTCCTTATTTTATTCTGTCTTTCGTGCCTTCGGTAATCTTCTTTCTGCTTAACTATCTTTTAACAAAAAAGAAGAAAAAGGAAAGAAGTTGTCGCCCTGAATGAACCGGACCTCCTTTGCATAAAGTGGTAATATAAAATCGTATGAAACTTATGCAAAGGAGATTTTTATGGAACGATTCAATACTTGCAGCTTGCGTGAAAAGGAAGTAATCAATCTTTGTGACGGAATGCGACTCGGTTGCCCCGATGATTTTGAGGTGAACGTTTGCGACGGTAGAATCATATCAATTATCGTTCCTCGTCCCAGTGGATTTTTAGGGTTGAGCCATTCCAACGATCTTGTGATTCCGTGGTGCAAAATCGAATGTATTGGAGAAGATACGATTCTTGTTCGCCTTTCGGAAAATGATTTTTTTACGGTCGAACAGAAAAAAAGAAAAAAGCAGCTTTAAATGTAAATATTTTGTAAACAGATAAAAATATTGTTGCAAGAAAAAAAGAAATATGGTATAATCTTTATAATTGCGTAGAAAATAGAGTTCTATGCAAAAATATTAATACACACACGTTGCTTTTCGGCGATGCGGTGTTGTCTTTGGGCAACAAAATCGCTACGTAACGTGGTGGAAAAAACCGAAGGAGGACATAAAAATGTCAATCATCTCTATCAAACAGCTTCTCGAAGCAGGTGTTCATTTTGGACACAACACCAGAAGATGGAATCCTAAGATGCAGGAATACATCTTCACCGAAAGAAACGGAATCTACATTATCGACCTTCAGAAAACCGTAAAGAAGTTCGATGAGGCGTATGCTTTCGTTCGTGACGTTGCAGCTCAGGGCGGAAACATTCTTTTCGTTGGTACGAAAAAGCAGGCTGCTGATGCCATCAAGGAAGAGGCAATTCGTTGCGGAATGTTCTACGTTAACGTTCGTTGGCCCGGTGGTATGATGACCAACTTCAAGACCATCAAGCGCTCGATCGGACGTCTGAACAGCCTGGAAAAGATGCAGGAAGACGGTACCTTCGATCTCCTTCCCAAGAAAGAAGTTGCTGCAAAGCAGAAGGAAATCTTCGACCTTGAGAAGAACTACGGCGGTATCAAGAATATGGATGAGCTGCCTGCAGCGATCTTCATCGTTGACCCCAAGAAGGAAAGAAACGCAGTTCTCGAAGCAAAGAAGCTCGGTATTCCGGTTGTTGCTATCGTTGACACGAACTGTGACCCTGACGATGCAGACTATATCATTCCCGGTAACGACGATGCAATCCGCGCTATCAAGTTGATCTCGGCTTCTCTTGCTGACGCTGTTATCGAAGGCAAGCAGGGTGAGCAGGTTGTTGAAGAGGCTACTGAAGAAGTAGCTGAAGCTGCTGACGCAGAGTAATTTTTCCCGTAACTAAAAAACCAGATATAATAATTGAAAGGACGACTGAATTATGGCAAATATTACTGCAAAAGACGTTGCCGCACTGCGTGCAAAGACCGGTATCGGTATGATGGAGTGCAAGAAGGCACTCGTTGAGGCCGAGGGCGATATGGACAAGGCTGTCACCATCCTTCGTGAGAAGGGTGTGGCTACCGCCGCAAAGAAGGAGAGCCGCATCGCAGCTGACGGTGTCGTTAAGCTGATGAGCAAGGGTGAGGCTTACGCTATGATCGAGGTCAACTCTGAGACCGACTTCGTTGCTAAGAACGCTTCCTTCCAGGAGTTCGTTGACGGTCTGCTTGAGACCATCCTCGACAACAAGCCCGCTGACGTGGACGCGCTGATGAAGGCTACCTACACGGGTACCTCGGACGCCGTTGAGAGCGTGCTGATCGAGAAGATCGCACAGATCGGTGAGAAGCTGAGCATCCGCCGCTTCGTGATCGTTGAGG
>JAZOSZ010000317.1:0-2080 GCA_045657365.1 Eubacteriales bacterium | reverse complement strand
CGGTATGGTTACAGTCTCCGTAGCAGTGAATCACTGCCACCTGCTCGACGACATCTTCGGGTTCGACTCCGAGGACCTCGGCAATCTGCTTTGCCACGCCGTCGCCGCCGGGGATACAGAGGTTCGTCTTGATTCCCTCTTCTTCGGCAAGCGCTTTGGCATAGCCGTCACAGCCCGCATATCCGCACGCGCCGCAATTCGCTCCCGGCAGACATTCGCGGATTTTCTTTACCGTTTCGTTTTCCTTTACGGCGAAAAACTTCGACGCCGCAATTAGCATTCCTGCGCAGAGTGCGCCGATGCCGCCGACGACGAGTGCCGCAATCAAAATTTCATTCATCGCTGTCCCCCCTTAGGCAAAGAGTCCTTCCACGAGTCCCGCAAATCCGAAGAAGGAAAGCGCGACGATCGCGGCAGAGACGAGGGTAATGGGCAATCCCTCGAAGGATTTCGGGGGATTGGCGTGCTCCAGACGCGAGCGAACGCCCGCAAAGAGCACCATGGCAAGCAAGAATCCAAGACCGGCACCAAGCGAGTTGACCATCGACTCGGCAAAATTATACCCGTCGTTGATATTGTTAATGGTCACGCCGAGCACGGCACAGTTGGTGGTGATCAGCGGCAGATAAATGCCGAGAGACGTGTGCAGTGCGGGGAGATATTTTTTGAGAATAATCTCAACGAGCTGCACGAGTGCCGCAATGACAAGGATAAAGACGATCGTTCTGAGATATCCGAGTCCGAATCGGTCGAGAAGAAACGTCTGGATCGGCCAGGTTGCCGCCGTTGCCATCAGCATCACGAAGATCACCGCCGCGCCCATTCCTGCCGCCTGATTGAGCTTTTTCGACACACCGAGGAAAGGACAGATTCCGAGGAATCGCGAGAGAACGTAGTTGTTGACGAGCACTGAGGTCATCAGAATCATAACAAACCCCTTCAAGGTTTCCATTACTTCTCTCCCCCTTTCCCTTGATGTTTACCGTCCAAGGCGCCATGCTTTCTGCAAAGGTAGGCAGAAGGACAGCCCTCGCAACCGAAGTTTTTAGCGCCTCTTGTCTTGCCCTTGGTGAGCTTATTGACAAGTGCAATGAGGCAACCGAAGACGAAGAAGCCGCCGGGTGCCAAGGTCAGAATCGAGATCGGATTTTCCGAAAGAAACGGAATCTCGAATCCAAAGAAGGTGCCGTTTCCGAAGATTTCACGGATACTTGCCATCGCAAAAAGGGCAAGCGTAAATCCGATGCCCATTCCGACGGCGTCGATCGCGGAATCGAGTACGGTATTTTTACTCGCATACATTTCGGCTCTGCCGAGAATGATACAGTTGACGACAATCAGGGAGAGAAAGATTCCGAGCGACTCATAGAGATCGGGGGTAAATGCGTGCATCAGCATTTCCACCATGGTAACAAAGCCTGCGATAAGCACGATATAGCAAGGGATTCTCACCTGTTCGGGAATGACCTTGCGGAGCGCGGAAATTGCCATATTCGAGCAAAGAAGCACGACGGTTGCCGCCACGCCCATGCCAAGCGCGTTGAGTACCGACGAGGTCACCGCCAGCGTCGGACAAGTACCGAGTACCAAGACGAGCACGGGATTTTCCCGAAGGATTCCCTTCCAAAAATTTTGCCATTTACTCATGATACTGTCTCCTTTGCTACGGCAAGGCAAGCCTCGCGTACGGCGTTCTTGACGGCGGACGAAGAGATCGTTGCACCGCTGATCGTATCAACCCCCGTAAGCGTCTCGTCCTCTCCGACAAACTGTGTGAGAAATTCCTCGTTCGTCACCTTCGTTCCGATGCCCGAGGTTTCTCCGTTTGCCGAAATGATCTTGACGGCAAGAATTTTTCCTTCGGCGTCAAAGCCGACGGCGACCTTCATCGGATTCGCGCTGTCATAGCCCTTTGCCAAAAGGATCGCAACGTATCCGCTACCGCCGAGGTCACGGTAGAGCGAGGAAATACTCTCGTGATGCCCGCCCTCGATTTTTTCAAATTTGGTTGCCTCGGGGAGCACCGAACGAAGTGCCTCTTTTTCTGCCGCCGCGTTGGCTGCCTCAATCTTCGGTGCGG
>JAZOSZ010000316.1:0-8434 GCA_045657365.1 Eubacteriales bacterium | reverse complement strand
TGTTTGGTAAGATTGCCCGCAAAGAGCATTCTCGTCTGTACACCGTGCGATTCAATATAGCCAACCACCTTTTCGCGGTCAACGCCCTCGCGGCAGGTCAGAAGGAATCCGAACCAAGAGGGATTGGAGTTCTCACAAGCCTCGGGAAGGATCAGCTTGTCCGCGATGGGCGCGAGCTTTTCCTTGAGGTAAGCAAAGTTATGGCGGCGACGCTCTACGAAGCTCGGGAATTTTTTGAGCTGAGCGCATCCGACGGCAGCCTGCATATCGGTTGCCTTGAGGTTATATCCGAAATGAGAGTAAACGTATTTGTGGTCGTATCCGAAGGGAAGCTCGCCGTACTGGCGGTCGAAGCGGTGGTGACAGAAGTTGTCCATACCCGAGGGGCAGACGCAGTCACGTCCCCAGTCACGGATCGAGCGAACGATCTTGGAGAGAAGAGGGTTGTCGGTATAAACGGCACCGCCTTCGCCCATCGTCATGTGGTGGGGCGGATAGAAGCTGCTCGTTCCGATATCACCGACCGTACCCGTCTTGCGAACGACGCCGTCGAGCGTGTATTCCGAGCCGAGTGCGTCACAGTTATCCTCAATGAGCCACAGATTGTGCTTGTCGCAGAATGCCTTGACGGCAGAGAGGTCAAAGGGATTTCCGAGCGTATGCGCGATCATTACGGCTTTCGTCTTTTCGGAAAGGGCTGCTTCGAGCATCGTAACGTCGATATTATACTGAGGAATGGTAACGTCCACGAATACGGGAACGGCACCGTACTGAATCATAGGAGTAACGGTAGTGGGGAAGCCTGCGGCTACGGTGATGACTTCGTCACCGCGGCGGACGGTTCTCTCGCCGAGCAGGGGAGAGGTCAGCGCCATAAAAGCAAGCAGGTTTGCCGAAGAGCCCGAGTTGACAAGGCTGCAGTGGCGGACGCCGAGATATTCGGCAAATTTCTTTTCAAACTCATCGGTGTATCTACCCGAGGTGAGCCAGAATTCCAGCGCGCTGTCCACGAGATTGCACATTTCATCGCTGTCATAGACGCGGGATGCGTACGGGATGCGGTCGCCTTCTTGATAGGGGGCTTTTGCGTGGTATGTTTCACAGTATTCCTTTACTTGTGCGAGAATATTTTCTCTTGCTTCACGTTCATTTGCGATAGGGGTCATCATAAGATTCAGTCCTTTCTCTTTTGTTCTGTAATGTTAGCTGTAATGTTAGGATTCGCTGAATTTAGCGAATCATACCGGGGAGAGTGCAAAATTCTCTAATTTATATTACCATAGATTTCCTATTTTGTCAACAGTTTTGTAACAAAAAGGTCGATTTTGGCAATTTTCAGAGGACTTGACATTCGCGGAAGAAAGGGCTATAATAAAAGGGAAAGAACAAACCGTGAGGAGTTTTATGAATCGGATGAGAAAGAAATCAGAGCTTTTGTGTCCCGCAGGGTCTCCTGCGGCGCTTTTTGCTGCTATTGAGGCGGGCGCCGACGCCGTATATCTTGGCGGGACGAGTTTCAACGCCCGTATGGGTGCAAAAAATTTCACGCCCGAAGAGCTTTCCGAGGGGATTGCTCTGGCACACTCCTACGGTACGAAAATCTATATGACCGCCAACACGCTCATATATGATAAGGAAACCGACGCAATGCTTCGCGCCGCCGAGGAAGCTTATCTGCTCGGCGTAGATGCGCTGATTTTAGCCGATCTCGGTTGTGCGAAAATGATCCGTGAACGGATACCGATCGACCTTCACGCGAGTACGCAGGTATCGGGACACGGCGCCTTTGCGGCAAAGGAGCTTGCCAAAATGGGATTCTCCCGTATGGTTTGCGCAAGAGAGATGAGTGCAGAGGATTTGCAATCTTTTGTCAAGAATTCTCCGATCGAAGCCGAGGTATTCGTACATGGCGCACTTTGCGTCTGCCATTCGGGACAGTGCCTGTTTTCTTCGCTGGTCGGGGGACGGAGCGGCAACCGCGGCGAGTGCGCTCAGCCTTGCCGTTTGCCCTTTGGCGAAGGAAAGAAGAGCGGCTATCCTCTGTCGCTGAAGGATCTTTCGCTTGCCCGTTACGTACCCGAGTTGATGGCAATGGGAATTGCTTCGTTCAAGATCGAAGGACGAATGAAATCTCCCGAATACGTGCGGGATACCGCGAAAATCTGGCGACACCTGATCGACGAGGATCGCGGAGCAACCGACGAAGAGATGCGTGAGCTTGCTTCGATCTTCTCGCGCGGCGGATTTACCGACGGATATTATCGCAAAAAAATTGACCGAACGATGCTCGGCGTGCGTTCCGAGCAGGACAAACAAAGCTCTCGTGTGCTAACGCCCTTTGATAAGATCACGAGAAAAGTTCCCGTAGCGCTGACGGTTCAGCTTGCGGCGGATTCGCCCGCTACGATGACGCTGACGGCAGAGGACGGGCGCTCGGTGTCGGTATCGGGCGAGATTGGGCAGGCGGCAAGAAGTGCGCCGATGACCGAAGAGAGCGTTCTCCGAAGCGTCACAAAGCTGGGAAATACACCGTACGTGGCAACCTCGTCGACCGCGTTCGTCGAGGACGGTCTAATGCTTCCGGTTTCGTCACTCAACGCGCTTCGCCGCTCGGCGGTCGACGCCCTGAATGAAGCCGCAAAGCCTCTGCGTTCGGCAGACGATTTTAGCGAAATAACGACGGTTCCCGAGCCTAGACGATCGGAAAAAAGCCGCTCGGCAGTCTTTTATTTTCCCGAACGGATTCCCGACGAAGCGTATGCTTTCTTCGATTTGATTTATACCCCTCTGGAGAGCTACGACGGACGGAGCAATGGCGTACTTCTTCCCCCCGTCATTTTTGATTCCGAGCGTGAAGAAATCCGATCACTTTTACGCCGCGCCGAAACGATGGGGGCGCGTCACGCACTGGTCGGTAACGTGGGACATTTCTCTTTGCTTGAGGGAACGGATTTGATTCCCCACGGCGATTTCCGACTCAATATTACCAACCGACACAGCGCGGCGCTTTGGAAAGAACGGGGACTTTGCGACGTTCTTCTCTCACCCGAGATGACACTGCCGCGCCTGCGTGATATCGGTGGAGACAGCCGCGCGACGGTGTACGGAAGAATTCCTCTGATGATCACCGAAAAATGCGTGGGCAAGGAGCTTGGCTCTTGCGAGAGCTGTACGGACGGCAGGGCAACGCTCGTTGACCGTCGCGGCGTTCGTTTTCCCGTACTGCGTACATGGAAACACCGAAGCCTGATCGTCAACTCGGTTCCGCATTATATGGCAGACCGCAAAGACGAGCTTCTCCGATTCGGCTTGACAAGACAGCATTTTATTTTTACGACCGAAAGCAAAAAAGAAATTTCCGCCGTACTCCGTGCCTATGAGAAGGGATTGCCCCCTACGGGTGAGGTGCGACGGATCAAATAAAGAGAACGCGTAGCCGTGAAATTTTCACGGCTACGCGTTTTTGTCAGAATTTTTACTTTTGTGTTTGATCCGTGGTGTCTGCACCGCCGTAGCAGTGGTATTGGTCCAGCCCCCAAGGAATCGTTACATAAGGATTTCTCTGCTCGATGTCGTCCGCCAATTCAACCCCCCAACCGGGGCCGTCGGGAATTTCCATATAGCCGTCTTTGAGCTTGAATTTATACTCTCCCATACAATCTAATGCTTGCTGGAAGGTCTTGGGCGGGAAGGTTTCCATAATTAAAAAGTTGGGGATCGCCGCTGCCAGATGCAAGCTTGCCGCAATGTTGATCACGCTGACCGGCACGTGCGGCACAATATATGCATGGTGTGCTTCTGCCAAGGCACAAACCTTCATGCTTCCCGTAAAGCCGCCCAAGGTGCAAACGTCGATGATCAGCTCGTTTATTCTTGCGGATATTTACAAGGATCTGATTCTTACCGAAAAAAATATCGATCTCAGTATCACGGAAAAAGGAAAATATGAGCTGTTGGATCAACTGAACGACGGACTTCTCGACGTTGTTTTGCTTCCCCACACCAAGCCCTTTGACAGCAACATTTCTGCCAAAAAAATAGGTACGCTTGAAATCGTATGCTGTGCAAACAAGACCTCTCCGATATCCCGGTGTAACACGGTCGATGCCAACGTTTTGGCAGAGTATCCGCTGGTGTTGTTTTTCGATACGTTTTTTCAGACGAAAACGATCAAAAATTGGTTTGCAAACGCCTCGGTTGAACCCAACGTATTGCTGCAAACGGAACAGTTCTCCACTGCGAAAAATATGATAGAAAACAATTTGGCAGTTGGATTTATGTTTAAAAAGCTTGCTCAAAAGAACTCTTCCATGGCAACGATTCCCTTGGATCCCCCCATCGTCGTTGATATTAGCGTGTTGAGAAAAAAAGAAGCGTATGCCGTTGACTATATCAAGGATTTTGAAAATTATTTGCAAAAAAGGAATCTCTTTGTATAACGTAAGCGGTTGGCAGAATTGTATTCGGTGCGGTATTTTTTGAAAATACCTCTTGACAATTCGGCATAAACGGAGTATAATAAGCTTACTTAATTTATTCAATGAATAAAGTCTATCATAAGGAGAAAAAGAGATGCTGAAAAATAAGATTGCAATTATTACGGGTGCGGCAGGGGGAATCGGTTACGTTGCCGCGAAGCGCTTTGCGAAGGAAGGCGCGTTTGTCTTCGGTCTTGACGTCAATGCCGATGCGTGCGTGAAGGCAAGTGAAGAGATCAAAGCCGAGGGCGGCAAGTGCTGTTACGTTGCCTGCGATATTTCGTCCGAGGCTTCGGTCGATGCCGCATTTGAAACGATTCGGGCGCAGACCGACCGCATCGATATCGTTTACAACAACGCTTCGGTCTTTCTCGGTGGCAAGGACGGTCCTCTCGGTGACGTTTCGAGTGCCGTTTGGCACAAGGTGCTTGGCATCAACCTGACGGGAACGTATCTCGTCACGCACCGTGCGCTCCCGATGATGAAGGCGAACGGCGGTTCGATCATTCTTACCGCTTCGTCGGCAGGTGTTTCTGGCATTCCCGCGTGCGCCGCGTATACGGCAACCAAGGGTGCGATGGTATCGCTGACCCGCTCGATGGCGGTGGACTACGGAAAATACAACATCCGCACCAACTGTATCGCTCCCGCCGCGATCCTGACCGAAATGGTCAAGGAAAGCAACCTCAACGACCCCAACTTCAACGAGCAGAAATTCCTCGATATGGTCACGCCTCTGCACCGTTGGGGTACGCCCGAGGACATTGCGGCAATCGCGTGCTTCCTCGCATCGGATGAGGGCTCGTACGTCAACGGAACGATTCTCCGCGCCGACGGCGGCATCACCGTCAACGGCGACGTCAATCGCTGAGGACAGACATAAAAAAGAAGCTGTGAAAATCACAGCTTCTTTTTTAGTTCAACGGATCGACGGCATTGGCAATATCCTTGGCAATTTCCTCGGGAGTACGGTAGGCGTCGATGCGGACGATACGGTCGGTTGCCGAAAGGTCGTCGAGCACCGAAAGAAAGGCATTTCGCACCTTGGTCAGCGTTTCTTCATTTTCGTAGATCTCCACGCTGTCGCGTCCCGCGCGGATGCGTTCGAGGCTCTGTGCGGGGGTGAGATCAAGATAAATGCAAAGATCGGGTTTTGTGATTTCGGGGCAGAGAAGGTTCATTGCCTTGACCCACGCGTAGTCGGTCGACTGACCCTGATAGGCGAGCGTCGAATAATAGTAGCGGTCGCAGAGAATGTCAACGCCCTCGTCGAGCTTGGCACGAAGACCCTCGGTCGGGTGAATGTTGTGCGCGATGCGGTCAAATACGAACATCGTCGCCATCTCGCACTCACTCTTTTTTACCTTGCCGCCAAGCGCCTCGCGCAGAGCGATTCCCGAAGGAAAGGGGGTCGGCTCTGCTGTGCGGAAGACTTCGCGACCGCGGGCGCGAAGATGCGCTTCAAGGAGGGCGGCTTGCGTCGTTTTTCCTGCGCCGTCGATTCCTTCGAGGACGATAAAGCGACCTTTTTTGCTGTTTTTATATGTGTTCATATTATTTCTCCTTTGTCGTGGATTCTCAGAGAGATCTCGCCGCTGGCGAGCAGATCGGTCGTGCCGTCGGAATGACGCACGAGAAGCCGTCCGAGATCGTCGACCGATTCGGCAACTGCCTGCCGTTCGACGTCGTTTTTTCGGTAGGTGACGGGAGCGCCAAGCACGAGAGAGGCGGCTCGGTAGTCCTTCATAAACTCTTCGGGGCACCCTTCGGTAACCAGCGCATAAAGCTCATGCGCGAGCGCGGCGCAAAGCGTGTCGGAAAGCTCGGTGTTCTCCGAGAAGAGTGAACCCGCTTTGTCCCGAAGATCGCTTGGAAAATCGACGGTGGAGAGATTCAGTCCCACGCCGACGATGAAGAAGCGCTCTTCACCGACGAAGAAGGATTCGGCTAAAATTCCGCAGATTTTCTTTCCCTCATAGTAGAGGTCATTCACCCATTTGATACCCACCGAAATTCCCGTGACCGAACGAATCGCGCGATAGACGGCAACGGCGGCGGCTGAGGTGACGGTGATCGGATCGGAAGAGAGATCGTCGCTCTTACATAACAGAGAAAGATAAATTCCCGTGTCTTTGGGAGAAAAGAAGGAGCGTCCCATTCGTCCACGCCCTGCGGTTTGCTCCTCGGCAAGGAAGAGCGCAGGAGCGCTCCCACCGCCAAGCGCGTAGCGTCTTGCTTCGGTATTGGTTGAGTCGATCGAAGAAAAAAGAAGCAGAGAGAGTGGCGTATCCGAGAGTGCGGCTGACAAAAAATCACGGTCGAACATATCCTTCTCCTTTCTGTATTCTATCTTATCGTATTGTCAGTATATCATATTTTTTCGTTTTTTTCAATGGGAAAATGCTCGGAAAAAGGCAAAAATTCCGCGCCCGTCGGTGTCGAGAAAAATTCCATTGGCGTACCGTCCTTCGGATGTGTGAAAGACAAATGATAAGAGTGGAGAGAGTGTGCCGCACCGTCGGCGGGAGCACCGTAGCGGCGGTCGCCCACAAGCGGAAGCCTGCGCGAGGCAAACTGCACGCGGATCTGATGCGTTCTGCCCGTCAGAAGGTGAACGCGGACAAGCGAGCGTTCGCCTTTTTCGGCAAGAAGCTCGTAGGTCAGCTCGGCGCGCTTGACGCCCTTCCGCTCTTTGGCTACGACGAAGGATTTTCCTCGTCCTCGGTCGTAAAAGAGAAGGTCGGAAAGCGTTCCGCGCGGCTCGTCGGGCGTGCCGCAGAGAATTGCAAGATATTCTTTTTGGAGAGATCCCTCGGTGATCTGACGCGAAAGATGCGCGGCGGCGTCGCTCGTGCGGGCAAAGACAAGTAGGCCCGTCGTTTCGCGGTCGAGGCGATGCACGGGATAAATATTGCCACCGAGTTTTTTCTTCAGCAGAGAGGGAAGCGCCCGCGCTCCCTCCCCCTCGGAGAGAGTGCCGAAGGGTT
Source organism: Eubacteriales bacterium (assembly GCA_045657365.1). GTDB lineage: Bacteria > Bacillota > Clostridia > Oscillospirales > CAG-272 > HGM12713. Next base: position 969 of record JAZOSZ010000316.1, on the reverse strand, counting down.
TTTCGCAGACGACGATTTGATCGTCTGAATAAGGAAGAAAGAGATCGTTCGTATCGTTCATAAGTACCTCAAAAAAGGGCTGCCGTCGCAGCCCTTTGTCAATCGGAAAAGAGAGAAAAAAGAGAAGACACTCCGCGCAGCAGTGCGAAAAACACGGCGCAGATACCGATTGCCGTCAGAAGCTTCCAGAGAGGGATTCTTATGCGTCCTTTGGCGTGGTGAGCACAGAGTGGCGCACCCTCATAGGCTCCGTCGTAGAGCGTCAGCGTCGAGTCGTACTCTTTTTGTACCTCATATTGGCAAAGAGAAGCGAGCAGATTTGAATTTTTCATATAAAGCATCCTTTCGTTGTAGTTTCACGGTTAGTATGGCGCGATGTCCCAATGGGATATCCCAAGAAAGCAACGAAAGGGATAAGAAAATTTTACCACAAATTTTCTTCGGGTGCAAGGCTTTTACAAATTTTTTTGAAGGTGCGTACAATGTGGTTGTAAAATTCGGTCTTTTGTGTTATAATGTAATTTGGTATATTTTGAGGATTTTTCCATAAACTCAGACAGTATAGGAGGACAATATGCTTTCGACGATATACAGCGCAGGACTTTACGGCATTGACGGATACGTCGTGACGGTAGAGTGCAACGCGCAATCGAGAATTCCCGATTTTCAGCTGGTTGGCTTACCCGACCTTGCCGTCAAAGAAGCCAAGGAGCGCGTTCGTACGGCGTGCGAGAACAGCGGTTTCCGTTTTCCCGCACTCGAACTGATGCTGAATTTAGCGCCCGCCGACCGCAAAAAAGAGGGGTCGGGTTTTGACACCTCGATTCTTCTTGGTATTCTCCGTTGCGGTGGGGTGATCCGTCAGGAAGTCGATTTTTCGGACAAGTGCTTTGTCGGAGAGCTTTCGCTTTCGGGGAAGCTTCGTCCCGTACGCGGGATGCTTTGTATGTGCGTTGCGGCAAGAGATGC
>JAZOSZ010000315.1:0-4278 GCA_045657365.1 Eubacteriales bacterium | reverse complement strand
CGCTCGTTGCCGACAAGAAGGATCCCGCTGCTGAAGCTGCTGCAAATGCCGCAATGGCAGGTGCCGGCGGTATGGGCGGAATGTATTGATGAGCAAAGCTCATCAGTGAAATTTGACCTACGGGCAAGTGAAATTGCCTTGCAGTGAAATATTGCTTCGCAATGTGAAATGCTTGCTTCGCAAGCGTGAATAAAAAAGCACTTGGGATTTTTCCTAAGTGCTTTTATTTTTTTGATGCAATAAACAAAAAACCCTTTACAAATTCCGAAAATCGTGTTATAATAAGAATGCCAAACTAATTCAATATTGCAAAGCAGGTATCCTCTTCTTTTAGGGTAGGTATGCCCTTTTTCGCTACACAAAAGTTTGAATTTGATAAAATGCAAATTCCGGCTTTTGTGTGACTGGGTATACCCGTTTTGCAATGGATTAGTTTGGCGACTATTGGAGTTTGCGTTTTTGTGCGTCTGCTTCGGTAGGCGCACTTTTTATATTTCGGAGGGATTATGAAAAAGGTTGACAAGCTCGGAAGAATCGTTATTCCGATAGAATTGCGGCAAAAGTACGGTTTAACCGAAGGCACAAAAATAGAAATTCTCGACGTTGGCGAAGGAATTATGGTAAGATCCGACGAACCCTTCTGTAAGATATGCCACGAAAAAATCCCCGAGGATAACAAATTTCCTCTGTGTGAAAAATGTATGGCAGAAATCATAAAGAGTTATCAAGGGAAAAAATAATGCAAAAGCACTGGGAAAATCCCAAGTGCTTTTCTCTTTTTTATTTTGTATTTACGGATTCTTCTGTCTGAACTTCTTCCAGACAGGAATGGCAATAGCGGAAAATGCCAGACCGCAAGCAATCAGAATCAAACAAGCAAAAATGACGGTTTCCCAGTTGAAATTATCCGCGAGATATCCCCCGCCCCACGTGGCAACTACGTTACCAAGAGCACAAAAAGAATTCAAAAGTCCTCCAACAAACGCCGTCAATCCAAACGCCTGAAAACGTCCCGTATAAATCATTGCAAGCACCTGTCCCATCGCAACTGCCATCACCGTAATCAGGATCATCAACAATGTGGTCAAGAGCATCGGGAAGCTTCTGAATTGCAAGAGTGCCACATTCGTTGGCAAGGCAACCAGGAAAAAAATCAAAAGTGTTCTCGCTTCATCTCTCTTTGCCTTCTTATAGACAACACCACAGAACATAACACCGAAAATGTTGATGATCAAAAGCACGACCGACAAAAGCAGGGTAAAGCTGGGCGACGCCCCGTAGGTTTCGGTCAATATGGTCGGCATCCAATTCTTGATACAGGTTTCCGCCATATTTTTTATAAAGCCGATGAGCGAGAAAAAGATAAGTCCACTTCCCCACACAAGCGACCACGTCAGCTTTTCACGCGGCCTCTTGGGCGCCTGCGCAACGGAAGATTCCGCTTTGACAAGACGGTTGGGATGAATGATGGGCGCATAGCGCTTTGCCATAAAATACACGAACACGAGCGAGCCGAGGTTGACGAGTGCGCACGCGGCAAAGAGCGACTGCCACGGCAGGATCAGAAGAATTCCCGAGGTCAGTAAGTACGAGATGATCGATCCGATCGAATAGCAATATCCCATTCGCGCAAGTCCCTTGACACGGTGCGTAGGCAGAAGATCGCTCGAAACGATACGGAGAATCGCGGGCCACATACCGAACTGCATAAAACCGTTGATCGTCCAAAGAATCAGAATCGGCAAGAAGCTGTCAAACACGACGATCAGCGCATTTGCGACAAAGGAGCTTGTCAATGTGATTGACAAAAGAACGTACGGAGAATATTTACTTGCGACGATTCCGCCAAACAGCTGTCCTGCGGCGTAAGTCAGCCAGAACATCGCGTTGACAAGTCCCGCCTCGGTTTTCGTCATAATTTCTGCGTCGACAAGCTCGACTGTCACCGCCGAAAATGCGATCTTTCCAAAGACGTTGAGAACGTACATAACAAACAGACAGGTAAACAGCTTTCGGCTGATAACTCCCTTGTGTTGCATCATAAATCCTTTCCGTAATTCACCCTTAGGTCTTTCTGTCGAACATTATATACCAAATCGACGGAAAAAGCAAGAGGAAAAATAAATTTTGTCCAAAAGAAACAGCGTAGCCGTGATTCGTTTCACAGCTACGCGATTTTTAGTTTTCTTCGTCACATTCTTCTTCGCAAGGGTTCTTTTTCTCGGCGCGTTCGCGCTTGGTTTTCTCGATCAGCTCGGTCTGCTCACGGTGCTTCGCACGGACCTCATCGAGCTCCTCGATCGTCTTGGCAATCTTCTCTGCCTGACTCTCGCCCGTCTTGAGCTGACGGTAGGTCAGTCTTCCCAGCTCCTCATAAAGCTCGTTTCGCTTGGTTTCGAGCTTTTTGAGCTTGAGCTGCATCGAGGCATCCTGAGCAATCTCGCCCGTCTTCTTTTTCGCCTTCTCTGCCGCATTTCCGATATTTTTCTTGATCTTCTCCCAATCTGCCATCGTTTGTCTCCTTTCGGACTGTATGATTATTTTCATTATACAACATTTTTTTCGATTTGTAAAGAGAAGAATAAAAAAATATAAATTCGGACAAAGTAACCTTACATTCAAACAAAGGAGAAGCTTATGAACATCGACAAAAAGCAGTACAAAAAATACGCCGCCGCACACGCTCCGAAATCTCCGATCGTTTCGGACTGCCTTCGCGCGTTTCTCGTCGGGGGAGCGATCTGTGCCTTGGCAGAAGGTCTTGCAGAGCTTTACGGACATTTTCTCGGACTCGTTCAGACCGAAGCCGCCACGCTGACCTCGGTGACCCTCGTTTTCCTTGCCGTTCTTCTGACGGGCATCGGAATTTTTGACCGCATCGCACGCTACGCGGGTGCAGGGACGCTCGTTCCCATTACGGGCTTTGCCAACGCGGTGGCGTCCCCCGCAATCGACAGCCGCGATGAGGGACTTGTCCTCGGTGTCGGCGCGAAAATCTTTACGGTGGCAGGCCCCGTTCTTCTTTACGGTACGCTGGCGGGTGCGCTCTACGGCGTGATCTATTACGTCTGGAAATTATTCGCTCTCTGATCAAAACTGTCTTTTCCCGAAAAAACGCCCACCACCGTTTCTTTGAGAATTCGTAAGTCACTCGCAAAGCCGAGTGTATGCGCATAGCGGGCATCGAGGCGTGCCTTATCCCGATTCGGCAGAAAATCGCGACCGCGAATCTGAGACAGTCCCGTGATTCCCGGTCGCAACCGATCGGCACCGCTTCGGCGGCGAAGCTCGTGTACCTCTTTTTCGCACGCAATCAGCGGTCGGGGACCGACAAGGCTCATTTCTCCGCGCAGGACGTTGAACAGCTGAGGAAGCTCGTCAAGGCTCGTCCGACGGAGAAAGCGTCCGATCGGCGTGACGTAGCTTCTGTCCCGCAATTCGTTGCTCGGACACTCTCGCGGGGCATTCTCGTACATCGTTCGGAATTTCAGGCAAACGAAAGAAACGCCGTCACGTCCTACCCTCGTTTGACGAAAGATCGCGGGACCGTCGCTCGTTGCCCGAATGAGTCCGCCGAGAAGCAGCATCGGAAGAGCTAAAAAGAGTAAAAGAAGTATCGAAAAGAAAAGATCGAGCGTCCGTTTGACAAATCGGTATCTCGCCTCTCTTCTCCGTTTTTTTCGCAGCATTGTCCCACCCCTTTCGTTCTTTCTCGTTTCATTAGGGTTGACAAATTCTGCGAAAATCATACTCCGAAGAAGCTTGTATTTTTCATCTTTTTATGGTATAATAACGTCAGAAACACACAGAAAGGCGATCGTGTTTTATGCTCTTTTTTCAAATTTCGACGGTGATTCTTGCCGTCTTTCTTCTGTTTTTTATCTTTGGTCATTTTATTTTTATTCGTGCCTGCCGACGCAGAAAATCCTATCGCTCCGATCGAAAGGAGCACGGCGGCGGTCGCGGTCTGACGGAAGACGCACGCGCTCTGCTGACCGAGGCGCGGTCGTGGTTTGACGCCCAGGACTTTGAGGCGGTATCGATTCCCTCGCACGACGGTCTTTGTCTCCGCGGAAAACTGCTTTTGGCAAGCGAAGCGCGCGGCGCGGTTCTCTTCTTTCACGGCTATCATTCCTCGCCTCGCAGGGACTTTGCGATTCAGGCGAAGGCACTCCACGACGCGGGTTATCACCTGCTTCTCGTTTCGGAACGCTCCCACGGGGAAAGTTCGGGTAAATATCTCTGCTTTGGCGTCAAGGAGCGTTATGACGTACAGGG
>JAZOSZ010000314.1:0-2126 GCA_045657365.1 Eubacteriales bacterium | reverse complement strand
CTTCTTGTGGGCTTTGCCTCACCTGTGGAGAAGCCGGGCATATTGTAGTGGTGCATATATCTCTTTTCGGTCTCGCTGTCGATACCGTCGAGCATCTGAGATTCGGAGAGAGTTCCGAGAGTTGCTACAGTGAGAACCTGTGTCTGACCTCTGGTAAAGAGACCCGAGCCGTGTGCGCGGGGAAGAATTCCGACCTCGCTTCCGAGAGGTCTTATCTGATCCATTCTTCTTCCGTCAACACGCTTCTTGTCCACGAGCAGCCAACGGCGAACGATCTTCTTCTGAATCTTGTAGATAAGCTCGTCCATCATCGAACCGATCTCGGGATATTCCTCGCCGAACTCGGCAACGATTGCATCGGTGATCGGAACGACCTTCTCGTCACGGACGTTCTTGTCGTCGGTGTCGAGCGCTTCCATCATATCCTTCTCGCAGAAAGCAAAGACCTTGTCGAACATCTCGTGGTCAAGCTCGCAAGAGGGATACTCAAACTTGGGCTTACCAATCTCGTCGATAATCGCGTTGATGAAGCCAAGAAGATCCTTGATCTCCTCGTGTGCCTTCATGATCGCCTCGTACATCGTGTCGTCATCGACCTCGTTCGCACCTGCCTCGATCATAACGACCTTCTTCATCGAAGCGGCAACCGTCAGCTGAAGATCGCTCTTCTTCTGCTCTGCTTCGGTGGGGTTCACGACGAGCTTGCCGTCAACCAGACCCATAAATACGCCGCCGATCGGTCCGTTCCACGGAATATCCGAAATAGCAAGGGCGGTCGAAGCGCCGATCATTGCAGTGATCTCGGGCGAGCAGTCGGGGTCTACCGACATGACGGTGAGCGTCAGTGCAACGTCGTTGCGAAGGTCCTTCGGGAAGAGAGGACGAATGGGACGGTCGATCACACGAGAGGTGAGGACTGCCTTTTCCGAGGGCTTACCCTCTCTCTTGAGGTATCCGCCGGGGATCTTACCTGCGGCGTACATTCTCTCGTCGTAGTCTACCGACAGAGGGAGAAAATCAATGCCGTCTCTGGGCTTTGCCGATGCAGTCGCGCAGCAAAGGATCGCGGTGTCGCCGTAACGGACGAGCACCGAGCCGTTGGCAAGTCCTGCCAATTTACCCGACTCGATCACGAGGGGACGGCCTGCAAAAGTGTAGCGGAATACTTTGTAATTCTTGAATTCCATAGGCGTGCTGATTTGAGACATAATAAACCTCCAAAAAAATTTATTGAATCTCACGGGGTTTAGCACTTAACGGCGCGCCTGAGCAAAGTTCAGACGTACGGTTAACTGCTAATCCGTCGTGAGAAACTGATCGAAAATTGGTTAAAATCGGGAAAATTCCCTAAAATAAAGAGTAGGGAGTGAGGAGTCGAGACTTCTCTCCACTCTTCACTCCGACAACTATTGCGATTACTTTCTGATGTTCAGCTTTTCGATGATCGCGCGGTAACGCTCGATATCGGTCTTCTGCAGGTAGTTCAGAAGGTTTCTTCTGTGACCAACCATCTTCAGAAGTCCGCGGCGGCTGTGGTGGTCCTTGTGGTTGGACTTGAGGTGCTCGGTCAGATTGTTAATTCTGTAGGTCAGAATTGCGATCTGTACCTCGGGCGAACCCGTGTCACCCTCGTGCGTCGCGTAGGTTTCAATAATTGCCTGCTTTTCGTCTTTCAACATAGCTTTCACCTTTCTGCCATTTCGGCATTCAAAAATTCATCGCCCACACAGTCATCGGTTGGTGATTTGCTACGTAGTAGCCATGATCCGAAGACCGAGCAAACGACATGTGTAGTTATTATATCACATAAAATATTATTTGTAAAGAGTTTTTTGAAATTTTCTCAAAAAAGATTTTTAAAACATTCATATTATTATTGACAAACAAGCGTTTTTCGTATATAATAAATTTATCCGTGGGGCATTAGCGCAGTTGGGAGCGCACAACACTGGCAGTGTTGGGGTCAGGGGTTCGAATCCCCTATGCTCCACCAAACGTGTATTGGACGAACACTTACTTCTTTAGCGGCGGCTTCGCCGTAAAGGTTTCGCTCTGATACGAACAGAAAAACGCCATCTTAGATGAAAGTCTAAGGTGGCGTTTTTTGTTATGATTATTTGTTATTG
>JAZOSZ010000313.1:0-3900 GCA_045657365.1 Eubacteriales bacterium | reverse complement strand
AAGTACTTCTTGCCGACTTCCATAACGACGTCGGAGTACATCTGGATAAATCTTCTGTAGCAGTCATAAGCCCAACGAGCGTTGCCGGACTTCTCAGCCATAACTTCAACAACCTGCTCATTCAGACCCAGGTTCAGGATGGTGTCCATCATACCGGGCATGGATGCGCGAGCACCCGAACGAACGGAAACGAGAAGGGGATTCTCGAGATCACCGAACTTCTTGCCGGTAACGCCTTCCATCTTAACGATGTACTCCATAATTTCAGCCATGATTTCGTCGTTGATCTGACGACCGTCCTCATAGTACTGCGTGCAGGCTTCCGTAGAAATCGTAAAGCCCTGGGGAACGGGAAGACCAATATTGGTCATCTCTGCGAGGTTTGCACCCTTACCGCCGAGGATCTCACGCATATTTGCGTTACCCTCGGAGAAGAGGTAACAATACTTCTTTGCCATTGGTAAATACCTCCATATAAAATAAATTTTTGACAATTTTTTGACTGTAAGCGTCAAAAAGCATCAAGACACACCAAGACGCGCTACAGCACCCAATATTATACCATATAAAGAAAGAAAATACAATAGTTTTTTGAAAAATAGAACCACTAAAGGTAAAATTTTTATGAACAAGCGCAAAAAAAGAAAAATTGCATTGATTTTTGATGCGGAATATACTATAATATACAATTGGAATAGAATATAGATTGACGGAGATTGTAATGGCAAATATTTTTGATTTATTCAAACAGATTTCAAACAACAATACGGTATCGAACGGTCCGATCGAATATATTGTAGCGGGGCTTGGAAATCCGGGCTCACAGTATGAGAAAACAAGACATAACGCAGGCTTTCTTGCGATGGAGTATCTTTCTGAAAAATACGGTGTCAAAATCGACCGTGCCAAGTTCAAGGCACTGGTGGGAGAGACGACGATTGCGGGAAAACGAGTGCTTCTGATGAAGCCGCAGACCTTTATGAACTCTTCGGGAGAAGCAATTGCCGAAGCGGCTCGGTTTTATAAGTGCCCTGCGGAGAAAATTATTGTAATTTCGGACGATATTACGTTGGATGTTGGCCGTCTTCGCGTTCGCCGCAAGGGAAGCCACGGCGGTCATAATGGACTGAAAAGTATTGAAAATCAACTGTCATCGAGTGATTATCCGCGTATTCGTATTGGTGTCGGACAAAAGCCGCACCCCGATTATGATTTGATTGATTGGGTGCTTGGTGGATTTTCTGCTGATGATATGAAGGCGCTTGCCGCTCATTTCGACGTACTCTCTCAGGGACTTGAAAAGATTCTTTCGGGAGACGTGGATGCGGCAATGCAAATCTGTAACGGAAAGTAATTTAAATTCGGAGAATTTTATGTCAAATATCCTCACCGATTGCATCCGACGGGATGGCGAGTATGCGCAACTTTTGGAAGCAGTCAAGAGCGCAAAAACGGCAAGAACGCCCTTGCCGATTCTTTTGACGGGACTTTGTGACGGAGCGGCAGACGCCGCAACGGTATCTTTGATTGAAGATTTGAGAAAAACCGAAAAACGCCCTGCGCTTCTGATTTGTCCCGAAGAAAAAGAATGCGTTCGAATCGTACGACTGTTGGAGCAATTTGGACTTCGCGCCGCCTTTTACGTTGGACGCGACCTGACCTTTTATCATATTACCGCCTCTCATGAGTACGAGCATGAGAGGCTACGCGTGCTTTCGGAGCTTCTGGAAGATACGCTGGATGCCGTCGTAACCACTCCTGATGCGGCACTGAGTTATACGATTCCCGCTGAGCGCCTGATTTCGGAGCGGATGCGGATTGAATACGGAAAAACGACGATTGAGCCTTCCGTCTTGGCGGCAAGATTGGTGGAAGCAGGCTACGTTTCTGCCGATCTTGTTGATGCGCCCGGTCAGTTTGCCGTTCGCGGTGGCATTATTGACGTTTATCCTGCCGTGGCAAGCTTTTTGGATATTGACGGGCAGAGGACTGTCGGTTCCTACCCGTTCCGTATTGAACTTTTTGGTGATGAAATCGATCGAATGGAGATTTTCGATCCCGTAACACAGCGAATGACGGTAACGCTCGACGTTGTGGAGTTTTCGCCTGCCAGAGAAGTTCTTTTGGACGAAACCGCAAAAGCGGCGTTGAAAAATGCTATCGAAGCTTGGCGAACCAAGAGTAAAGACGAACGGGCACGTGCCGAGATGACGCGAGAACTTGTGGCGCTCGACGCGGGTGTGGACGTTAATTTTATCGATAAATATCTGACGTTGATTTATCCCGAACGAGTGAGTCTTCTCGATTATTTTGGTTCGCACACGACCGTCCTTCTTCGCGGAACCTCGGCTTCGATGGATCGCATCAAGGCGGCAGAGTGGCATCTGCATCAAACGGTGGAAGAGCTGCTGGAAAGCGGTACGATTGCACCGAAATATACCGATTACGCAAAACCGCAATCGAGTTTTGAACTCTTTTTGGAGCAGAGCGTGACGGTTCATCTCGATTCTCTCGGTCAGGGAATGTCGGGCAAGAAACTTGGCGCAATGTTTACCTTTCGCACCAAGCACATGGTGTCTTATTGTGAAAATCTTGAGCTTCTATGTGAGGATATCGAAGGATATCTGCGCGGCGGTTATCGTATTTTGCTGATTGCCGAAAACGAAGCGGCGGCAAAAAATCTTTCCTCTTTGCTACGGGATAAAGGATTTTCTGCGATTGTGGACAGCGAGGTAGGTGACGCAGAGGCTTTGCCGACGGATACTTTGCTGATTCATTGGAAACAAACGATTCGCGGATATGAATTGACAATCCCCAAGATTGCCGTGCTTTCCACGGCACCCGAATACCGAGACGGTGCGCTCACAGCAAGCGGGGCGCTGAAAAGGAAAAAGAAAAAGCGTAGCGGAACCGAAACGATTCTTTCTTATAACGATCTTGAGATCGGAGATTTCGTCGTACACGAAATTCACGGTATCGGACAGTATATGGGGATTGAAAACCTCACAGTAGACGGCGTCAGCCGCGATTATATCAATATCCGCTATGCGGGAAGCGATCGACTTTTCCTGCCCGTGGAGCGACTTGATATGGTGTCCAAATATATCGGCGCACATTCCGATGACGGTCTTGTGAAGCTTTCTCGCTTCGGCGGTACCGAATGGGGCAGAGCAAAATCGCGAGCCAAAGCGGCGGCAAAAGAAATGGCAAAGGATTTGATTCAGCTTTATGCCGAGCGTAGCCGTAAACCGGGATACGCATTTCCGCCTGATGACGATATGCAAGCCGATTTTGAAGCGGCATTTGAATTTGAAGAAACTGAAGCACAGCTTACCGCCATTGAAGAAATCAAGGCGGATATGATGTCGCCCGTTCCAATGGACCGATTGCTTTGCGGAGACGTTGGCTTTGGAAAAACCGAGGTGGCAATGCGCGCCGCCTATAAGGCGGTGATCGGTGGAAAGCAGGTAGCAATTCTTGTGCCAACCACGCTTCTTGCTCTGCAACACTATCAAACGATGACCAGCCGAATGCGTCCATTCTTAGCTAACGTCGATATGATTTCACGCTTCCGCACGCCGAAACAGCAGGCGCAGTCCTTAAGAAAACTCAAACGAGGAGAAACCGATATCATCATCGGAACTCACCGTCTGATCGGAAAAGATATTGAATTCAAGGATTTGGGACTGCTCATTATCGACGAAGAGCAACGCTTTGGCGTGGCACAAAAGGAAAAACTCAAGCAGCTTGCACAGAATGTCGATGTTCTGACACTGACGGCAACGCCGATTCCGAGAACGCTGAATATGGCAATGGGGGGAATCCGTGACATTTCGGTTCTTGATGAAGCACCCGGCGACCGTCTTCCCGTACAGACCTACGTGCTTGAATATGACGAGC
>JAZOSZ010000312.1:0-2699 GCA_045657365.1 Eubacteriales bacterium | reverse complement strand
CACAATATGTGCGGAAGGCTTCGTATTCGGTATCAAACATCTGTACCCAGGAATGTGCCATCGTACCGCCTGCAGGAACGCCGTAGACTTCTTCCGAAACGGTACAAGCAGTGGAATTACATCCACCGATATAGGCTGCCCTTGCACCCAGAATGGCTGCGTCAGCTCCCTGCGCACGGCGGGAACCGAATTCGCTGACAGCTCGTCCCTTGGCAGAACGGGTGATTCGCGCTGCCTTCGTAGCAATCAAGGATTGGTGATTGATCATCATCAATACGTAGGTTTCGATAAACTGTGCTTCTATGACTTTTGCACGAACCGTCATCAAAGGCTCCCCGGGGAACACCACCGTGCCTTCGGGAATTGCCCAAATATCGCCCGTAAAGCGAAACGTGCGAAGCATTTCCAAAAATTCTTCAGAAAAGCATCCCTTCATTCTCAAAAAGGAAATATCATCTTCATCAAAGTGCAGATCCTTGATATATTCCACAATTTGCTCCAGACCTGCGGCAATCGCATAACCGCCCCCGTCGGGATTGTCACGGAAAAAGACATCGAAATAAACGACTTTGTCCTTCATTCCCGCTGTAAAATATCCGTTTGACATTGTCAACTCGTAAAAGTCACACAGCATGGTTAAATTGCGATTAAGCTTATTCATTGTTTGTTCTCCTATGCTTTTTTTGCAAATTTTTAAAAAGTTTTCGTTTTGGTATTGTATTTTTTTGAAGAAAACTGTATAATAAATGCTAGAAATCCCCATTTCAGAGAAAGGAATTTTCTATATGAAACACGGTTTTATTAAGGTCGGTACCGCAACCCCGAAGGTTTATCTTGCCGATCCTTCTGCCAATCTGAAAGAAATCCTGCGTTTGCATCAGGAAGCCGAAAGCCTCGGTGTCAAGCTTTTAGTGTTCCCCGAGCTTTGTCTGACGGGTTACACCTGCGCCGATCTTTTCTTCTCTCAAGTGCTCATATCCGAAGCAAAAAAATCCTTGGAAGAATTTTTGGCACAGACGCAGAACTCCTCTACTATAAGTATAATCGGTTTTCCCCTCGTTGTCAATGATAAACTTTATAATTCTGCCGCAATTTGTCAAAAAGGTCGTATTTTGGGGATCGTTCCCAAGACATATCTGCCGAGTCACGGCGAATTTTGTGAGGGACGTTATTTTTCGACGCATCAAGGCACCCCCACAGAGATTGATCTCTTCGGGCAGTACATTCCTTTTGGCGCAAAGCAAATTTTCTCCTGCACGAACCTTCCCGGTTTTTGCTTCGGCGTAGAAATCTGCGAAGATCTCTTTGCAATTTCCCCTCCCTCGAACGATCTCTGCGCGGCAGGCGCCCGAATCATTGCCAACCTTTCAGCGTCTCCCGAAATCGTCGGCAAAGATGAACGTCGTCGTCTGTTGGTAGCCTCCCAATCGATGCGCACGCTTTCGGCATATCTCTATGCGAATTGCGGTGACGGTGAGTCGACGACCGATCTTGTCTTCGGCGGACATTCAATGATCGCCGAACTCGGAAATATTTTAGCAGAACGCACCGCATTCTCTGAAGGCGAATTGCTCGTCACCGAAATTGATCTTGCTCATATCGAAGGAGAGCGCAAACGAATCAACACCTATACGTCTTCCTTCTCCGAAGAAATCAAATACGTTTCTTTCTCTACCGAAATCGAAGAAACCAAGCTTACTCGCACAATTACTACAGCGCCCTTCGTGCCTGAAGATCCCTTCGAGCTTGCCAACCGTGCGGAAATGATTCTGACGGTACAAGCCAAAGGTCTTTCTCAGCGTATCGTCCGTTCCTATGCAAAAAAATGCGTCATCGGCATTTCGGGCGGACTTGATTCAACCCTTGCCATTCTCGTTGCCACACGGGCAATGGAACAGCTCGGCCGTCCGCATTCCGACGTTCTCGGTATTACGATGCCCTGCTTCGGCACAACCAACCGTACGCGCTCCAATGCAGAGATTCTCTGTCAGGAGCTTGGCACCGAGCTTGAATGTATCAATATCAGTGCCTCGGTCCGTCAACACTTTGCCGACCTTGGCCACAGCGAAGATAATCATAACGTCGTATATGAAAATGCGCAAGCAAGAGAACGAACTCAGCTTTTGATGGATATTGCCAATCGCGAAAACGGTTTGGTGGTCGGTACGGGTGACCTTTCGGAGCTCGCGCTCGGTTGGGCAACCTACAACGGCGACCATATGTCAATGTACGGCGTCAACGCAGACGTTCCCAAAACCCTCATTCGTCACATCGTTGCGCACTGTGCCAATACCGCACAAGGGAACGGTAACGACCGTCTTGCCACGGTACTTCGCGATATTCTTGATACTCCGGTAAGCCCCGAGCTTCTTCCTTCCGATGAAAACGGAAATATCGCACAAAAAACCGAAGATCTGGTCGGACCTTATGAGTTGCACGATTTCTATCTTTACTATATGCTCCGTTGGAACGATGCTCCCGATAAGCTATACCGTATGGCAAAAATCGCATTTGAAGGAAAATACAGTGAGGAAGTGCTCCTCAAGTGGCTGAAGAATTTCGTTCGTCGCTTCTTTGCCCAGCAATTCAAGCGTTCTTGTTTGCCCGACGCTCCGAAGGTCGGTTCTCTCGGTCTTTCTCCCAGAGGCGATTTTAAAATGCCGAGTGACGCGTCCGCTGCCGTGTGGATGAAAATCGCA
>JAZOSZ010000311.1:0-1700 GCA_045657365.1 Eubacteriales bacterium | reverse complement strand
GCTTCTGCAGCTCGGCAAAAATGCGGTAGATCAGCGAGATACATTCAAAATAATATCCCTCTTCCTTACTCGCCCACAGTGCCACCGCTTTTTTGAAGAGTCCTTCCAGCTTCTCACTCTGCCTCGGATTCATCACGAATGCCCTCTCCGAGATCGGAACATCAGTGTCGAAAAAGATATCGATACACGCACCGTTTTCCTGACGGACAACCTCGTACTGTTTGGTCGGTCCCGCAGGAAGGAAGCGTACCGTTCCCTTCACAGTTTCGAGAACCTCTCCGTTAAAGAAAACGGTTGCCCGTCCACGTAAGGAAAAAATCAACTCGTGATGCTTGAGGTCGTGCGAAAACGAGGTCTTTTTTTCGGGATATTCCTCTTCCCCTACCATAATAATATGAGATATCTTCGTAACAATAAAATTCTTTTCCATTCGTTTCTCCCCCTGCTTTCTGCTCTCATTGTAGCATACTTTTTCTTTTTTTGCAATAGTTTTGTGCCGAAAAGTGCAAAAATGTCAAAAGTGTCATTGTATCGATGAAAAAAATCTGCTATACTCTCCTTGGAAACCACCGAAAAAGTAATTTATTTTTTAAGGAAGGATTTTGATGATGACCGAACGAGTAACAAGACTTGCCGCACTTTCACGCGAACGCGACCTGTATGAAGCAACCATCACCCCCGAATTTGATCCGATGGATCTGGCACTGCCCACAGCGGTAATGAACGGAAAGCGCATTATTGAATATATTCTCTGCCAACCCGTCTATCTGACCGAGGACAACCGCTATACGGGAATGCTCCGCTTTAAAACCAAGGCGCTCCAAGGCACCCCTGCCGACGTGTTCAGCCGTAGCGGACACGAGAATTTCAAAAATGCAAAAAACGCACTCTATTGGCCGCAATATCAGGAAAATCTGGCGACCTTTGAATGGCAGCATTCGGCACCGAACTACACCTATATCGTAGAACACGGTATCGAAGGCTCGCTCGAAAAGATCGCTTACTACAAAGAAAAGTACCGCTTTGACAAAGAGAAATATAACTACCTCTGTGGTGTTGAGATCGTCTGCCGCGGACTGATCCGGTGGTCGGAACAGTGTGCCGACGCCCACGAGGCGGCTGCCGCCGTCTGTGAGGACGAGGCAAGACGCGCAGAGCTTCTGAAGCTCGCCGAGATCTGCCGCCGCGTTCCGAGAACCCCCGCCAAAACCTTTTATGAGGGACTCCAAGCGATCATCTTCTGCTTCCAGTTCCTGCCTGACAGTGTCGGTACGATCGACCGCACGCTCTATAAGCTCTATACGAACGATCTTTCCAACGGCACGATCACGCGTGAGGAAGCCAAGGAGCTGCTCGCCGAATTCTTCATTCACCTGAGTGCCCACACACCCGCAGGTCACGCGCACGCCGATAAAACCGCCGAATGTCACTTTGCGATCGGCGGATATAACGAGCGTATGGAAGACGGCTTTACCGATCTTTCCCGCGCAATGGTCGAGGCGCTGATGGAATCCGACATCCGTCGTCCCGCGATGTCTCTGCGTTGGACGAAGAAAACCCCCTTTGAGGTGCTCAAATTTATGCTCGAATGCGAGCGAAACGACAAAAACAAGCGCTTTGCCTTCGTCAACGACGAGCCTCGCATCAAGGCACTCACCGAGATTTGTGGGCTTCCGCTGAGTGAGGCGGTCAAATACACG
>JAZOSZ010000310.1:0-2634 GCA_045657365.1 Eubacteriales bacterium | reverse complement strand
CGCTCAAAAGCGCCCGAAAGGGTGAATTGGCATCGAAGATGCCAAGAGGGGAAACCACAAGTGGGGTTTCCCCTACTTTTCTTTTGAAAAAGAAAAGTAGGCAAAAGAAAACGTTGCCGACACGATTTAAGATATTGCCGTTTATTGTGCTGATATTTTAATCTAAAGTAGGCAAAAGAAAACGTTGCCGACACGATTTGAGATATCGTTATTTATTGTGCTTATATTTTAAACTTTTGAAAAAGAAAAGTAGGCAAAAGAAAACGTTGCCGACACGATTTGAGATATCGTCGTTTATTGTGCTGATATTTTAATCTAAAGTAGGCAAAAGAAAACGAAATAGACTAAAAGTAGGAAAAAACATTAATTTTCTTAAAAATTTCTGTTTTTCCTTGACTTAACTCAAAGAATGTGTTATAATATGTTGTATTATAGGAAACGCTGGGAAAAGAAGTAGTACGCGAAGGCTTCGGGCAGAGAGAGTGAGCGGTTGGTGGAAGCTCACGCCGAGGGTCGCGGAAGTCGTCTTGGAGCGGTGCAGGGGAAGACTTCGTACTCTGCAACGGTTGCCGCCGTTATCGGTTTTGAGATGATGGTTTGCTTTGCAAATCTCAAAGTCAGGTGGTACCGCGTGCTTCACGCCCTGATGGGGTGTGGGGCGTTTTTTTATGTTTAAATTTTGATTTTATATATGGAGGTTTTTTATGAATTCCTACAATGAATTGCCGAAGGTTTATTCTCCTTCGGAGTTTGAGGATCGCATCTATCAGAATTGGTGCGACAAGGGCTATTTTACTCCTGACGTGAATGATCCTGCCCCTGCTTTTTCGGTGGTCATTCCGCCTCCCAACGTCACGGGACAGCTTCACATGGGACACGCTCTCGACGAAACGCTGCAAGACGTTCTCGTCCGTTATAAGAGAATGCAGGGCTTTAATACGCTTTGGGTTCCCGGTACCGACCACGCGGGTATCGCAACGCAGATCAAGGTAGAAGAACAGCTTCGTGTGAACGAAGGTCTGACGCGTTACGATCTCGGAAGAGAAGCCTTCCTCGAGCGCGTTTGGGATTGGAAGCATCAGTACGGAAGCCGTATCATCAGCCAGCTCAAGAAGCTCGGCGCATCCTGCGATTGGAGCCGTGAGCGCTTTACGATGGACGAGGGTTGCTCCCGCGCCGTTCGAGAGGTATTCGTCAATCTTTACGACAAGGGACTGATCTACCGCGGAAACCGCATCATCAACTGGTGTCCGCACTGTATCACCGCGCTCTCGGATGCCGAGGTAGAGTACGAAGAGCAGGACGGATTCTTCTGGCATATCAAGTATCCCATTAAGGGAGAGGACGGATTCGTTGAGATCGCGACCACGCGTCCCGAAACGATGTTCGGTGATACTGCCGTTGCCGTCAACCCCGAAGATGAAAATACCAAGCATCTGATCGGAAAAACGCTGATTCTGCCGCTTGTCGGCAGAGAAATTCCCGTCATTGCCGACGACTACGTAGAAATCGGCTTTGGTACGGGTTGCGTGAAGATCACGCCCGCGCACGACCCCAACGACTTCCTCGTCGGTCAGCGTCACGGACTCGAGCAGATCAAGGTAATGAACGACGATGCAACGATGAATTCCTTTGCGGGTAAGTATGCGGGAATGGATCGTTATGCTTGCCGTAAGCAGTTGGTTGCCGATCTGGATGCCGAGGGACTTCTCATCAAGACCGTTCCTCACAAGCACAACGTCGGTTCGTGCTACCGCTGTAAGACGACGGTAGAGCCGATCACCTCAAATCAGTGGTTCGTCAAGATGGAGCCGCTTGCAGGTCCCGCGCTTGACGTTGTCCGCGACGGCAGAGTCAAATTCGTGCCCGATCGCTTCTCGAAGACCTACGTCAACTGGATGGAGAACGTCCACGACTGGTGTATCTCGCGTCAGCTCTGGTGGGGACACAGAATTCCCGCCTTCTACTGCGACGCTTGCGGAGAAATCACGGTTTCCAAGACAGATATTACGACCTGCCCGAAGTGCGGCGCACCCGTGCATCAGGAAAACGACGTGCTGGATACCTGGTTCTCGTCGGCACTCTGGCCCTTCTCGACGATGGGTTGGCCCGACAAGACGCCTGAGCTTGAAAAGTATTACCCCACGAGCGCGCTCGTGACGGGTTACGATATCATTTTCTTCTGGGTTGCGAGAATGATCTTCTCGGGTCTGGAGCACATGGACAAGGAACCCTTCAGCACCGTCTTTATTCACGGTCTGGTGCGCGACGCGCAGGGAAGAAAGATGTCGAAATCGCTCGGAAACGGCATCGACCCGCTCGAAATCATTCAGAAGTACGGCGCAGACGCGCTTCGTTATGCGCTTGCCACGGGCAACTCCCCCGGAAACGATATGCGTTTCTCGGACGAGAAGATCGAGGCGGCAAGAAACTTTGCCAACAAGCTCTGGAACGCTTCCCGTTTCGTTCGTATGAATCTTACGATCGACGAGGTAAATCTCCCCGAATCCGACAAGCTCGCTCTTGAGGACAAGTGGATACTCAACGAATTCAACGCACTTTGCGAAAACGTAGTAACAAACCTGGATAACTTTGAGGTAGGCGTTGCGCTTGCAGCTATATATAGCTTTACCT
>JAZOSZ010000309.1:0-2303 GCA_045657365.1 Eubacteriales bacterium | reverse complement strand
CTTCTTCTGAGCTTCTTACTCCTTCAAATAGCATTTGTGAGGCTGTGAGTGCAGCGGACGTTGTGTTACTGTCAGTAAAGCCACAGAATTATGATGAACTCCTCGAAGAAATCAAAAGGGTACCGTATTTTGAGCAAAAGCTCTATATTTCTATCGGCGCGGGAATTTCCTCGCAAAGCGTTTCCGAACGCTTACACGGGGCGAACGTCGTTCGGGTGTTACCCAACGTTCCAATGCTGATCGGTAAAGGGGTTTCTGTTATTTGCAAAAATCCTTTGGTAGTTGAAAACGATTTCTCTTTTGTCTGCTCTCTATTTGCCTCTGCCGGCAGCAACGTTCTGATTGACGAAAAGGATATGAACGCGATCATTGGCGTAACCTCGTCCTCGCCCGCGTACGTGTTCCAATTTATTTCGGCAATGTATCAGGGCGCTCTGGCGCAAGGCTTATCGAATCCCGAGCTGTTAGATGCAATTTGTGACGTTGTGATCGGCTCGGCATTGACCCTGAAAAATTCTTCCGATTCTCCCGAAGAATGGATTTCCCGTGTTGCGTCCAAGGGCGGAACGACCGAGCGTGCTTTGGCAACCTTAAAAGAATATCACTTTTCTGAAGGCATCATTGAGGCTATGAAGGCTTGTACCGCGCGCGCGGATGAGCTTGGCAAACTTGCGGGAAAGTAATTTTTGAGACTCCTTTCACATATACATTTTACAGTATGATGCATATTGGAAAGGACAAGACAAATGGTTTACCGAAAAATCGGAACAAAGCTCAGAGATTTCAAACAAGACAGATCTTCTTTGGAGCTGGAACGGGCGAAAATTCTATTTCAGTACACCTCAATTTCAATCTTTGCCATTTTTTCAGGATTTCTTCTTTTTGGAAAGACCCCTTCCCTCTTCCTTTGGGAACGAGCGGAACAACATTTTGCACTTCCCTTTTTTCACTGTGCGACAATGTCGGAGATTGCCTTTGAGCTGTTTCGGTACTGCATCGGAGATTTGATGTTACTGTGGGGAATTTTTTTCTCCACTCTTTCCCGTTTCCCTTATTTTTTCTCAAACCTGGTTCTTTTCTATCAAGGACTTTGCGGCGGGTTTCTGATTGCCGCATTCTTCGGAATCGCTCGAATACCGTATGGCAATCAGGTTTTTCTGTTGACTTTTCTTCGGATTCTGCTTTTTCTTCTCTTTTTCTTCTACAGTATTAGAATCGCAGAGTATTCCAAGGAAGCTCAACGGCAAAGCAAACAATTTTGGGGGAAGTTTTTTCTTACTGTGATAATCTTTGTAATGATAATAGCTTCCAACGTAATATACTGTGGATTGATTTATTTGATATAACAATATAAGAATTTAAAAGACAAGGAATGAAAAACATTGAAAACTGAAAAAAAAGAAAAGAAAAAATTTAAGCTCTTCGACATGAACCGAGACGGTAAAGGCGTATACGAGACAGAAGATCGCAAACCTACACTAAAATTCTTTTTCGTGCTGCTTTGGAGAAAATTCTCTCAGCTTCTGCAACTGAATCTGATGATGCTCGTCAAAATCATTCCGATTTTGACGATCCTCGGACTTTACTTGTTGGGAACGAAAACCCCGACTGTGACCGAAGCAATTTACGTTCCGATTTCGGGCATCACCACCATTCTTCCCGCTCCCTCTTTGACTGCGGCACTGGATCTTTCTTCGATTCAAATGGAATTGCCCGTTCTCAGTCCGTGGATGAACGTTCTGATTATCGTATTGGCACTCTTCCTTGCAATTACCTGGGGTTGGCAATCGGTTGGCGCCGCCTATGTTTTGCGCGGTTTGTTCCGAGGTGATGCCGTATTCGTGTTTTCGGATTATTTCCACGCAATCAAAAAGAATTTTAAGCAAGCTTTCTTTCTTGGACTTCTTGACTTTCTCTTTACCGCGGTACTGATCGCAGACTTTATCTTCTTCTACTACCGAACGGGTGTTTCCTTTGGCATGGATTTGATGTATTTTATGATCTTTGCGATGGGAATCGTCTATCTTGTAATGCGCTTTTATATTTATCAGCTTCTCATCACGTTCGAGCTGTCGAATTTCAAGATTTTCAAAAATGCGCTGATTTTCTCCATTCTTGGAATCAAGCGAAACATTATGGCGCTCCTCGGCTTTGTCGTCTTCTTGGCGTTGCATCTTGTCTTGATTCTTTTACTTCTTCCCATTGGAATTTCAATCCCCTTGGTACTTCCCTTCGTTTACATTTTGGCGCTCTTCGGCTTTATTGAAACCTACACCGCATATCCGATTATTGATCGGTATATG
>JAZOSZ010000308.1:0-2878 GCA_045657365.1 Eubacteriales bacterium | reverse complement strand
TATATGTGCCTTGCCGATTTTGAATCCTACCGTACCACGCACGAGCGCGCCATCAGAGACTACGCAGATAAAGAAAAATGGAATCGTATGTCCCTTTTAAATATTGCGTCGGCGGGCTATTTTGCCGCAGACCGTTCGATTCGTGAATACGCGGAAAATATCTGGCATTTAGAGCGAATGACCAAACGAATGAACTAAAAACAAGGATACTGGAATGCTTACCAAACTTCCCATATCGGCAATGCCGAAAATAACAAAAAGGGTCGGAGGAGAAGATGCCTCTTACCGAGGCGCCTTTTCTCTCGAAGAAACAATTGATTTTAGCGTATTTGCCTCAAGAAAGCTTGGGGCTTCTGCGGTGGTTCTCCGCATTGCCAAGGATCAGGAAGCTGACAGAGATCTTCCGTTTTGCTTTATGCAAACGGTTGAGGGGGTCGACGAATATCGGCTTTCTCTTTCTTGTCGGGATCTCTCAGGGGGGGAACCTGGACTTTTCTTTTACGAAATTCTTTTCTTACGCGGTTCTGATACGCTCTTTACCGCGACGCACAATCAAGTGGATTTCACTTTGGAACCAAAATCATCTCGTCGATTTGCGTTGTCAGTCTACCGTTCGGATTATACCGTTCCTTCGTGGTTTTCGGGACGCATTATGTATCATATTTTTGTGGACCGTTTTTGCCGTGGAGACGGCAGGGTAACGACAAGAGAGGATGCAATTCTCAACGAGGATTGGTACGAGGGAATTCCTCAATATCCCAAGAACAACGGAGATGCGCTGAAAAATAATATGTTTTTCGGCGGGAATCTCTGGGGAATTGCCGAAAAGATCGAATATTTCAAATCATTAGGGGTAGGAATTCTTTACCTGAGTCCGATTTTTCGTGCATATTCCAACCACAAATACGATACGGGAGATTATCTTGAAATTGACGGAATGTTTGGAGGAGAAGAAGCGTTCCGACATTTATTGAAGTGTGCCAAAGAAGCTGATATTCGTATCATTCTCGACGGTGTTTTTAATCATACGGGAAATAACAGCAAATATTTTGACCGTTTTGGGGAATACGGCGGAAACGGCGCATACGGAAATCCCGATTCGCCGTACCGCGATTGGTATTGTTGGCAGGCGGGAAGCGAGAAATACGAAGCTTGGTGGGGGATTGAAATTCTGCCGAAGCTCAATCCGAATTGTAAAGCGTGCCGTGATTTTCTTGCGGGACGAGGCGGTGTTGCCGAGCGTTATATTCAAATGGGGATTGACGGCTGGCGGCTGGATGTTGCCGACGAGCTTTCCGAGGAATTTCTGATACAGCTGCGTCGTACGGTAAAAGAAGCCTCAAATGGGCAGGGGATGATTATCGGTGAAGTCTGGGAAAATGCTGCCCTCAAGGAAGCCTACGGTCGCCGTCGAAAATACTTCGGGGGAGAGCAATTGGACAGTGTGATGAACTATCCCTTGCGCAACGGAATTTTAGCATTTCTCTTAGACGGTGACGCGATCTTTTTGGCGGATATCTTAAAAGAAATTTATGCCACTTATCCGCGAGCAGTGTGCGACTCCTTGATGAATTTGCTCGGTACGCACGATACCGAACGCATCTTGACGGTACTCGGAGAAGGAAATGATCGCGAATGGGACGAAAGTAATGAAATTCTTGCCACAAAGCGTTTGAACAAAGAACAATATCACCGAGGAATATCCCTCTTACAGCTTGCCGCGGTGATTCAATATACCGTGTACGGCGTGCCTTCGGTCTTTTACGGAGACGAGGTAGGCACCGAAGGATATCACGATCCATTCTGCCGTCGTCCTTTCCGCTGGGGACAGGAAGATCGGGAGCTTTTGCGATTTTACCGAAAACTCGGAGAGATTCGCACGAAAGAATCGGTGTTTGACAGGGGAGACTTTCAGATAGAGCAAGCCGAGGGCGGATTTTTGGCATATACCCGCAAAAAAGACGGAGAAATAATTACGGTACTTGTCAATCGAGAAAACGAGGAGCGCTCATTTTTCCTCCCCAAGGGAAGCGTTGATCTGTTGTATGACAAGGAATATTTCGGTATGGTATCCGCAAATTCTGCGGTGATTGTAAAGCACAAGACGGAAAAGGAGATTTCAACCAATGGGCTTCATTCAAAAAACGATTAAAAAATGGACAAAAAGCAAGAATCCCGACAGCAAGCAGTTTCGTTGGGATATGGCACGCTCGGTCAGCGGTCAGCATATTCGTTACGTGACCGAGAAAAAAGATAACGTTGACGAGGTCATCGGTCGCAGTGGCGGAATCAATATTCGTGATGACGAACTGCTTCTGTATGCTTCGGCAGACGTTCTGTTTCGGGCAAAAATTGAGGAGCTTCAGATTTGGGAGCTCCTCTCAAAGGACGGTGTGGTTTTAACGGGACCCGATCTCGAACACGGAGGAAAAGTCCGTACGGTGATCGCATATTATGTATACTACAGAAAATAAAACAGCAGAGGAGAAACAGTATGATTCGTACGATTGCAAACGTAATTTGGTTTTTGACAGGCGGACTGATTTTAGGACTTTTGTGGGGATTGCTCGGCGTGATTCTTTGCATTACGATTCTTGGAATTCCGCTGGGATTACAGTGCTTTAAGGCCGCGCGCCTATCCTTCTTTCCGTTTGGAAAAAAAGTTGACCTCAACGTATCGGAACATCCGGTTGCCAATGCCGTATGGTTGGTATTGTGCGGTTGGGAGCTTGTGTTGATCTACTTATTTGCAGGAATTCTGAACTGTATTACGGTGATTGGTATTCCCAACGGTTTTCAGGCTTTTAAAATGATGAAGCTCGCGCTTTTTCCCTTTGGTGCGAAAATTGAAGTCGGAGGCCAAGCGGTCTTAGGAAGA
>JAZOSZ010000307.1:0-2743 GCA_045657365.1 Eubacteriales bacterium | reverse complement strand
GGTGAGAAAATGAGCGCAAAGGAAATAATCCTCGCTCTTAACAAGGTTGGCGGTGAGAACGGCATCGGACTTCTCGACATAGTTGAGAACCGTCTTGTAGGTATGAAGTGCCGCGGTGTATACGAAACTCCCGGCGGAGCTATTCTCTACTTTGCTCACAACTACCTTGAAACCATGTGTCTTGACAAGATGACCATGCACAAGAAGGCTGAGCTTGCAGTTACCTTTGCCGATCTCGTTTACAACGGTCAGTGGTTCACCCCTCTGCGTGAGGCTCTCTCGGCATTCGTAGAGAAGACCCAGGAGAACGTAACCGGTACGGTTAAGCTCAAGCTCTACAAGGGTAACATCATCAAGGCGGGCGCTTGGAGTGACTACTCGCTCTACTCCGAGGAGATTGCAACCTTCGGTGAGGATCATGTTTACGATCAGACCGACGCAACTGGCTTTATCAACCTCTTTGGTCTGCCCCTCAAGGTTCAGGCAGAGGTGAATGCGAAGAACGCAAAGAAAAATCAGAAATAAAAAAATAAGGAACAGTTTTGCCTGCCGCCGATAGGTGACAGGCAAAACCTGCTAAATGAAAACGATGGAAAAAATGTGGGCAGGCAGGTTTGCCAAGGCTTTGGATGCCAAAGCGGACGATTTTAATTCGTCGATTCGCTTTGATTGCAAAATGTACGCGCAGGATATCAAGGGCTCGATTGCGCACGCCGAAATGCTTTCGGCACAGGGCATTATTTTGGAAGAGGATTGCAAGAAAATTGTCGACGGACTTTGCTCGATTCTCGATGATCTGAACAGCGGAGCGCTTGCGTTCGATATGCGCTGTGAGGATATTCATATGTTTGTCGAGGCAGAGCTGACGGCTCGGATCGGTGACGCAGGCAAGCGACTTCACACGGCGAGAAGCCGTAACGATCAGGTCGCGGTCGACGTTCGTATGTATCTGCGCGACGAGGCAGAGGAGATTGTGTCGCTTCTGAAGACGCTCGTTGCCGATATTGCCGACAAGGCAGAAGAAAACAAGGCAGTGATCGTTCCGGGATATACGCATCTGCAACGAGCACAGCCGATTACCTTCGGTCATCACCTGATGGCGTATGCGATGATGTTCCTGCGTGATATCTCGCGTCTGCGTGACGCGTCGGCAAGAATGAATTTCTCGCCGCTCGGCTCGTGCGCTCTGGCAGGAACGACCTACCCCACGAATCGCCGCTTGGAAGCTGAAAAGCTCGGCTTTGACGGCATTACGCTCAACAGCATTGACGGCGTTTCCGACCGTGATTTCTGCATTGAGTTTCTCTCGGCATTTTCCACGATTATGATGCACCTCTCGCGCTTTTCGGAGGAGATCATTCTCTGGTCGAGCTGGGAATTCCGCTACGTCGAGCTGGACGATGCCTATACCACGGGATCGTCGATTATGCCGCAGAAGAAAAATTCCGATATGGCAGAGCTCGTCCGCGGTAAAACGGGACGTGTCTACGGAGATCTTCTGACGCTCCTGACAATGATGAAAGGACTTCCGCTTGCGTATAACAAAGATATGCAAGAGGATAAAGAGGCGCTCTTCGACGGTATCGAGACCGTGAAGATGTGTCTGGATATTTTTGCTCCGATGATCCGCACGATGCGCGTCAAATCGGAGAACATGTACCGCGCGGCACAGGAAGGATTTATCAATGCCACCGACCTTGCCGACTACCTTACCAAGCGCGGAATGCCGTTCCGTTCGGCGTATAAGATCGTCGGAACAATCGTCGCCGAGTGTATCGCGCGCGGATGCGTGCTGGATACGTTACCGCTCGAGGCTTACCGTGTACACAGCGAGATTTTCGCGGAAGATCTGTATGACGAGATTTCGCTCGAAACCTGCGTGGAGAAGAGAATTTCCGAGGGAGGAACCTCGGTGGCTTCGGTCGAAGCGCAGATCGCGGCGGTCAGAAAGGAGCTTGCGGAATGAAAAAGGTATTTATCGACGGAAGCGTCGGAACGACGGGACTGCGTATTTTTGAGCGTCTGTCGAGCCGCAACGACGTCACATTGATGACACTTCCCGAGGAGCTTCGTAAGGATCCCGCGGCAAGAAAAGAAGCGCTCAATTCGTGTGATATTGCATTTTTGTGTCTGCCCGATCCCGCCGCGATCGAAGCGGTCGGAATGATCGAAAATCCCGACGTAACGGTCATCGACGCGTCGACCGCGCACCGTACGAACGAGGGCTGGTGCTACGGTTTTCCCGAACTTTCGGAAGAGCTTGCAAAGAAGCTCCCCACCGCCAAGAGAATTGCCGTCCCCGGCTGTCACGCCAGCGGCTTTATCTCACTCGTGTATCCCCTCGTGGAAGCGGGACTGATTTCGCCCGAGCTTGGCATTACCTGTCATTCGATTACGGGATACAGCGGCGGTGGGAAAAAGATGATTGCCGACTACGAGGCAGAGGACAGAGATTTTCTGCTCGACGCGCCAAGACAGTATGCATTGACGCAACAGCATAAGCACCTCAAGGAGATGAAGGCGATTACGGGCATTGCCAAAGCGCCGATCTTCTCTCCGATCGTATCGGATTTTTACAGCGGAATGACCGTCACCGTGCCGATCTTTGCGTCGGACGTCAAGGGCGGCATCGAAGCGGTGAAGGAAGTGTATCGCAAAAAATATACGGGCAATATCGTGTCCTACGTCGAGTGTGACGGCACGGGAATGATCTCGGCGCACGCGTTGGCGGGCAAGGATTCGA
>JAZOSZ010000306.1:0-5265 GCA_045657365.1 Eubacteriales bacterium | reverse complement strand
TTTTTGAAAAAAACTTGACAAAAAACTTTACTCTATTGCTGCTCTGAGCTTCTCAATTCCCTCGTCGAGGGTGATCTCTTTCGCGAACATCGAGGAGCTACCCGCCACGAAGATATCGGCGCCGGCGTCACTCATCTTGCGTGCGTTCTCGAAGCTGACGTTTCCGTCGACCTCAATCTCGACGTTTTCGTATCCTCTTTCATCGAGGAATTTACGGCAAGCGGTGATCTTCTCGAGCGTTTGGGGAACGAGCTTCTGACCGGCAAATCCGGGATTGACGGTCATCAGGAGCACGGCGTCGATATCGGGCAGTACCCATTCGAGAACTTCTAAGGGAGTTGCGGGATTGAGTGCGATCATCGGCTTTGCGCCTCTTTGCTTGATCTGCTGAAGCGCGCGCTGAATATGCTTGGTGCTTTCGTAATGTACCGACACGTAGTCGCCCTCGCCAAATTCAAACCAAGAGAGCTTATTTTCGGGCTTCTCGATCATCAGGTGAATATCGAGCGGAATCGACGAATTTTTCTTCATCACCTTGCAAAAATCGGTTCCGAGCGTATAGTTGTTGACGAACTCGCCGTCCATAATATCAATATGTAAATATTCGATCCCGTGCTTTTCCATCGTCGCAAGATCGGCGCCGACGTTCATAAAGTCAACGCACATCATCGAAGGAGAAATCTGCTTTTTTCCCATTTTATTTTACCTCTAACATCACTTTCTGATAAAATTCTTTTCGATCGCGCATCAGCTCAAAGGCTTCGCGGTAGTCTTCCAGAGCGAACTTATGCGTAATCAGCGCTTCGGGCGTGATAATTCCCTTGCCCATTGCGTCGATTGCCTCACGCCAATCGTTCTCTCTCTCGCCGTAGGACGAATTCCACGTGCCGAACACCTGAAGCTCCTTGCGGAGAATGAGCCAATAATCTGCCTGCGTCAGCTCCACGCCGCGCGAGGGGTTGCCCATAAGCACAATCTTTCCGAAGGGCTTCAGTGCTTTCAGGCAACGAACGAGTGCAGGACCTGCGCCCGTACCTTCGACCACGGTGTCCACCGAGATATCGTCGGTATATTCGTAAAATCCGAGCTTTTCGGCGGCGCGTACCTTGGCGTCATCAAGATCGAAGAAATAGACCTTCTCGGCACCTCTGTGGCGACAGAACATTGCCGCAAGGATTCCGATCGGGCCTGCGCCCGAAATCAGCACGCTCTTGCCCGTAAGCTCACCGAGCTTCTTCGTTGCGTGGCAAGCAACTGCCGACGGCTCACACATTGCGCCTGCCTCGAGGCTGACGTCGTCGGGAAGCAGAAGAAGATTGAAGCGCTTGACGGCAAGATACTCTGCCATAGCGCCGTCGCGGCGAGAGCCATAGTAGTCGTAGTCAGCGCAGAGCGCATATCTTTCCTGCTGGCAGGAATCACATTCAAAGCAAGGAAGCAGAGGGAACACTGCCACTCTCTTTCCGTTCAGCTCGCCCTTGGGGTCATATTCAATCACGCCCGAAAATTCATGTCCGATGACCGTCGGGAAATAGTACGTACCCTTGGAATAAACGCGCGGAATATCACTTCCGCAAACGCCGCAGTAGGCAATTTTGACGAGAACCTCGTCTTCTCCGAGTGCAGGTACGGGAAGCGTGTCGAGGCGAAGATCGTCGATCGCGTGCAAATTGAGTGCTTTCATTGTCGTTTTCATAAAAAACTCCCTTGCAATTTTCTTAAATTTGTATTATAATTATATCAAATCAATCATATTCCGTCAAGATTTGGCGAGAATTTTGAAAAAAATTCATTTTTTCAAGCAAATTTGAGCATAAATGATCAAATTTGTGCAAGGAGAAGGATATGTTACATTTAGAACGGCAGAACGAAATTATGGCGCTCTTGCACGAGCGCAAGAGTATGACGGTACGTGCGCTCTCCGAGCTACTTTTCGCGAGCGAATCGACCGTACGGCGCGACCTTGATGCCCTTGAGCGGGCGGGCAAGGTTCGGCGCACGTTTGGGGGCGTCGTGCTCGAAGAGACGCTGACCAAGGAAGTTCCTCGTCTTCTTCGGCAATCGCAGAATCACGAAGCCAAGCAGATCATTGCGCAAAAGTGCCGCGTACATCTCGCGAACGGAAAGGTGATTTTTCTTGACGCTTCGACCACTGTGGCGCATCTTGTCCCCGTGCTTGCGGAATTTTCCGATCTGACCGTCGTGACGAATTCACCGAGCACCTCGCTGGAGCTTGGCAATCTTGGTATCCGCACGTTTTGTACGGGCGGTGCTCTTTTGCCGAGCTCGCAAGCCTTTGTCGGTGCCGAAGCCGAGGATTTCATTCGCCGTTTCAACGCCGATCTGATGTTTTTTTCGAGCCGCGGCGTGACCGAGGACGGACGAATTACCGATTCCTCGGTCGAAGAATCGCACCTTCGTCAGGTGATGATGCAACACGCGAAAAAGAAGATCTATCTTTTTGACACCGCGAAGCTCGGCAAGGAATATATGGTCAATCTTTGTCACATAGACGAGGTGGACGCGGTGATCAGCGAAATATAAATAAGGAAAGAAAAAAGGGAAAACCCCACTTGTGGTTTTCCCTCTTTTCTGTCTGCGACAGAAAATTCACCCTTTCGGGCGCTATGGAAGTATTGGGTATTTCGCCCTCTGCGGAGATGTTTCGCTTCGCTCAACTGCAAGTTTTCTTTGAAAACATTGGGCACCAGCGCCCCACGGCGCTGGACCCGTGCCGCCTTTTGAAAAAGGCGGGCGAAAACTTTCAACAAATTAGCGTTTTGAGAGAACCTCGTCCTCGTAGGTCTTGACCTCGTCGAACCACTCGTCGCCAGCCTTGACGCCACAACGGTCGCAGTATTCTGCCCAAACTGCGCCCCAAGGATATTCCTTGTAACTCTCCTGCTTGAGCATCAGCTCGGTGTAGCGTCCCTCTGCCTGAAGCTTAGCAAGCTCGGCGTGAGGCGTGAGCATTGCGATCAGCATTGCCTTACGGAAATTGCGAAGTCCCTGCGTCCAAGCCGCGATGCGGTTGATGCTGGCATCGAAATAGTCAAGCGCGATGCAGACGTCGTCCATTCTGCCGCTTGCCACGATTTCCTTGGCAATCTCCTTCGTTTCGTCGTCCAGACGAATGACGTGGTCGGAGTCCCAACGCACGGCACGCGTGACGTGGAGCGCGAGCTTCGGTGCGAAGCAAAGCATCGACGAAATCTTATCCGAAACAAGCTCGGTGGGGTGATAGTGTCCGTTGTCCATCAGTGGAATGATACCGCGGCTGAGCACGTAACCAAGTCCGAACTCTGCCGAACCGACGGTATAGGATTCAAGTCCGATACCGAACACCTTCGATTCGAGGCAGACGAGAACCTTCTCGCGGTCGTATCCGATCCCGAGAATCTGATCCATCGAGTCGGCGAAGCGCTGTCTGGGGGAGAGTCGGTCGGCGGGGATATCCTTATATCCGTCGGGGATCCACACGTTCATCACGCAAGGAATTCCCGTTTCGTCGGCAAAATATTCGGCAATCCGCAGACAAGCCTGACCGTGGCGAATCCAGAAATTGCGGATCTCGTCGTCGGGCGAGGAGAGCGTCAGTCCGTTTGCCTTGGGGTGCGAGAAGAAGGTGGGGTTGAAATCAATGCCCATTCCTCTTGCCTTGGCGTACGCCACCCACTTGGCAAAGTGCTTCGGCTCGAGCGCGTCGCGGTCTGCCCATTCGCCGTCTTCAAAGATGGCGTAGCAAGCGTGCAGGTTGAGCTTATGCGCGCCACCGTCAAGCGAGAGGACCTTATCGATATCCGCCATCAGCTCTTCGGGCGTTCTTGCTCTGCCGGGATAATTTCCCGTCGTCTGAATCCCGCCGCTGAGATCTCCCTTGAAGTCAAAGCCCTTGACGTCGTCGCCCTGCCAGCAGTGAAGCGACACGGGAAGTGCGCGAAGCTTTTCGATGACGGCGTCGGTATCGATGCCGAGGGAAGCGTACTGTTCTTTTGCAATCATATATGCCTGATTCATACCGATCTCCTTGTTAAATATTGATTTTCTTGACGTCAAACGATGCAAATACCGTCTCTCTTGCCTCGGCGATCGACGAGAAGACGCCCGTTCCGAGCATCTGTGCGAGCAGGTTTCCGATCGCGGTTGCCTCGGTAGGTCCTGCGTACACGGGAATGTCGATTGCCTTTGCCGTCAGCTCACTGAGGTAGCTGTCCTTCGTACCGCCGCCGATGATGTGAAGCGCATCGGGCTTCTTCTTCATCACCTCGGTAATCTCTGCGATCGTTTCTGCGTAGCAATCAGCAAGGCTGTGATAAACGCAACACATCATCGCGTCGAGCGGCATCTCGGGTGCGCCGCAGTAGGTTCTGATTGCTTCCATCATACTCTGGGGTGCGAGGAAGGCGTTATCGTTGACGTTGATGCGATACGGCGTATCGCCAAGGTCGGTTGCCATATTGCAGAGGTCGTTGAAGGAATACTTTCCGCCAAGCTCCTTCTTAATCGACTGAATGATCCAAAGTCCCATAATGTTCTTGAGGAAACGGTAGCGGTGATCGTAGCCGCCTTCGTTCGTGAAATTATGGTCGAAGGCTTCCTTCGAGGAATTTGCCTTGAGCGACTCAACGCCCATCAGCGACCATGTACCCGAGCTGATGTAGACGATGTTGTCGGAGTTCGTGGGAACGGCGAGAACTGCCGAGCCCGTGTCGTGCGAAGCGGGGTGCAGAACCGTGAGGTCGTAGCCGACGCGCTCCGCGATCTCCTTGCGAAGGCTACCGACCTTCTCACCGGGCATTGAGAGCTTGCCGAAGAGGTGCGTCGGATAGCCGAGGCGCTCAATCAGCGCAAGATCCCACTCGCCCGTTTCGATATTGACGAGCTGTGCCGTGGTCGCTTCGGTGTACTCCTGATGGCAGATGCCCGTCAGGCAGTAGTTTAAGTAGTCGGGCATCATCAGGAAGGTCTTTGCCTTTGCGAGCTGCTCGGGAGCCTGCTCCTTGAGCGCCATCAGCTGATAGATGGTGTTATACATCTGCTTCTGAATACCGGTGCGAGCGTAAAGCTCATCCTGAGGAATGCACTCATAAACCTTGGCATCCATACCCTCGGTACGCGCATCGCGATAGCCGACCGCGTCACCGATGACCTCACCTGCCTCGTCGAGAAGCAGGAAGTCAACGCCCCAGGTGTCAATACCCATATACGAGGGGATCTTACCGATCTCGGCACACTTCTTCATACCTGCGATCACACTCTCTGCGA
>JAZOSZ010000305.1:0-7624 GCA_045657365.1 Eubacteriales bacterium | reverse complement strand
CCATAAGCAAGTCGGTCATTTCCTGTCTGCGGGTGGCTCTGTATTCACATTCAAATTTGCTCACTTGCAGGGTGTCCTCGTCATCAACGATATACTGGATTAGCCGATAGTTATCACCCTCCCATGTCCAAGTCTGGAAAGAAACTCTCTGTCCTCTTGTGGTTTTGTGAATATAGGGAGGGGAATAGGGTGGCTTATCCATAAGCAGAGCGTCATAATCCCGAATACTGGCAACAAACATACCACCATCCTTAATCTGATTTATGATACTCTTGATGGCAGATGCCAAATCATTACTAGTAAGCATATGCGGCAGAGCATTGTCCATCGCAATAACAATGTCAAACTGCTCAGAGAAGGTATCTGACAAAGCGCAGAAGTCAGCGTGTTCAAAGGAAACACTTACATTGTTCTTCTTGGCTCGTTCTTTGGCTTCAGCGATTTCTCCGTCACTAATATCCGAGCCTGTTACGTTGTAGCCGATGGCAGCAAGGCCGATTGCCTGCGTTCCGATTCCACAGGCACAATCCAGAATATGTGCAGATTTGTCAAAGCCATTGCCCACAAAAAGTCTGTCCAGAATGACCGCCTGTTCCTGCATGGTGGCTTTCCAATCAAGAAACAATTTGTCATATTGGGAAGCCAGATTATCATAAAAAGTCTGGGTGATACTCATATCGTATTCTCCTCGTCAAATTCAAGTTTGTTTAACTGGTTATCCAATTGGAAATTTACATTTATTTCTTTTTGTATTCAAATAAGCGATATAGCTTTTTCGAGAAATTACCTGCATAAAGTTTTGCAAAGATAAATCTTTCAAATCCCCTTAATTCGTTTATGTATTTTTGAGGTATCATTGTATGCTCTTTTACAAACGCCAGTTCCTCACATTGATAAGATTGTGGGTTGTCTATACCATAAACCTCGGTTACACCCACATCATTTACAGGATTTCTTCGTTTTGACATTTTAGCAGCAAAAGAAGTATAAGCATCCACCAAAAGCGTCAGGTTCTCAAAGTGATTGCACAGACTATTTGACAACTTTTGCATTTCACCGACAGTCAAATACATACTCACGCCTTCCATAACGACAATAGCAGATTTCTTTTCCTCAACCGCTGTCAACCAATCACAATCTCTTGCGTCGCCTGCAATCATTTTATAGTTATCTGTTTCGGTATAGTATCCTTTTCTTTCTGTAATAACTTCTGAAAAATCCACATCGTACCACTTGTGGTTTTCCGTTCCGACTCTTATACAACGGCTGTCCATTCCGCAACCGATATGAATGACCACAGCATTCGGTGCATTTACCATTTGTTGACTTAACCATTCATCAAACACGGCAGACCGAGTGCCCATATAATAGGCAAGCCATTTTGACTTGGATTTTCCTTTGAGTGGAAATCCTTCTGCTTTCCAGATTTGCTCCGCTTTTTTATCATCAAGAATTATCCCCTTCTTACTCACATAAGACTTCCCGTACAAGGGGATATATAGTGTTTTATTCACGCCGTTCATATACTCACCTACAAAAGCAAGCCCCCCGCTTACGATATAACTGAATCATAACGCAAATCGGAAGAGAAAACAAGTTCGCTGTCGATTTTTTGTGCAAGTCATTTTTCCGCTGAGAATACAGAGGCGAAGCAGGATCCTCATTTTTTCGGATCAACCCAGCAGAACATCCGAAACCAACATCAGACAAAAGCCCGCGAGAAGCGAATAGGTTGCCGCGCGTTCCGAGCCGTGTGCGTGTGTTTCGGGAATCATTTCATCGCTGATGACGTAGAGCATCGTTCCGCCCGCAAACGCCAAAGCAAAGGGCAAGATCACGGTAGAAATACTGACGGCAAAATAACCGATCAGCGTACCGAAAACCTCAACCACGCCCGTCATCAGCGCAATCACAAAGGTACGTCCTCGCTTCATTCCCGAAGCAAGCATCGGCGCGATGATCACCATACCCTCGGGGATATTCTGCAAAGCAATACCGCCCGCCACGGTCAGTGCCTGCATCGCATCTCCCGTACCGAAGCTGACGCCTGCCGCAATTCCCTCAGGCAGATTGTGAATCGCAATCGCAATGACGAACAGAAGAACCTTGTTGAGTTGCTCTGTCTTTTCCGAATGTGTTTCCTGATCGACTCCCGTCATCTTATGCAGGTGAGGAACGAGCTTGTCGATCAGATTCAAACAAAACGCGCCGCAAAAAATTCCTGCAAGCACAATCAGAATCGAGAATTTTCCGCCGTATTCCAATGACGGCAAAATCAATCCAATCACCGCCGCCGCAAGCATCACGCCCGCCGCGAAGGATAAAATAATATCATTCCATTTGTGTGACGGCTTCTTAAACAGAAATCCGAGCACTGCGCCAATCACGGTGGCTCCGCCAACGCCAAGCGCCGTGAGTAATACAATTTGCATACCATTTCTCCCTTCGGGAAACTAAAAACTTATCGGCAAAGCTCCTCTGCCAATGCGGCAATCTGCGCCTCATTCTCGGCATTCATTGCCGAACGGATCGTTACGGTCGGCTCGACGAACGTCAGATTCTTGCTTCCCTCGAGAATCGACTTCATCTTCTTTGCTGCCACAGGCGCCCAGCTTCCGTTTTCAATGATACCGATCGAGCGATTCTGATATCCGCGTTCGACAAGGGCGTGCAGGAAGGTTGCCATATAGGGGAAAATATCTCCGTTGTAGGTCGTCGTTGCGAGAACGAGCTTTCCGTAACGGAAGGAATCCTCTACCGCTTCCGCCATATCGTCACGGGCAAGGTCTGTCACCGTCACCTTCGGGCAACCTTTGGCTTTGAGTTCCTCCGCAAGACGCAAGACTGCCTTTTTCGTGTTGCCGTAAACCGAGGTATAGGCAATCACCACGCCCTCGCTCTCCACCCCGTAGCTGGACCAGATATCGTACAGATTCAGATAATATTCGAGATTTTCGGTCAACACGGGACCGTGCAGAGGGCAGATCGTGGAAATCTCGAGCGTCTTCGCTTTTGCAAGCAGCTTTTGCGTTTGCATTCCGTACTTGCCGACGATGCCGAAATAGTATCTTCTTGCTTCACACGCCCAATCCTCTTCGGCATCGAGCGCACCGAATTTTCCAAATCCGTCTGCCGAGAAGAGCACCTTGTCAAAGGCATCGTAAGTAACGATCACTTCGGGCCAGTGCACCATCGGTGCCGCCACGAAGCTCAGCGTGTGCTTGCCGAGCGAGAGGGTTGCTCCGTCGCCTACGACCATGCGGCGCTCGGGATAGTCGTCACCGAAGAACTGCTTCATCATCACGAATGCGCGATCCGAAGAAACGACGGTGAGGTTCGGATATTCTTTCATCAAAAGCGTAATATTTGAGGAATGATCGGGCTCCATGTGCTGTACGATAAGGTAATCGGGTGCCTTGCCGTCAAGCTCACGCTTCAGATTCGCCAGCCATTCGTCACCGAAACGAGCGTCTACCGTATCCATTACGGCAATTTTCCCGTCAAGGATTACATAGGAATTATATGCCATTCCATTCGGAACGGTGTATTGTCCCTCAAAGAGGTCGATCTTGTGATCGTTAACGCCGATATAGCGAATATCATTGGTAATTTTCATAAAAGACTCCTTATTTTTTATATCGTTTTCATTATACCACAATTCGTCCCTTTTTGCAACAAAAAAAGAGCCTTTTTCAAAAAATGGCTCTGCTACCGAAAATCTGTCAAACGTCATAAAAATAGAAATGACCCTTGATCGCACCTTCGTACCATCAAGGGTCATTTCTGTTCACTCTTGATATCTAACATCGTTTTGGATTACCTCTCTTTCCTTGTCTACCACTGCTTTTTCCTCTCACACGAAAACTCTCAAACTCATTACCCTCAATGGAGGATCCACATTTGTTTTTGCTGTCAGATTCTTGCCGGTGGTGATGTTCGGGATTCTCGGAAATTTCACGGATCTGCACTCCGAAGCCTAACGCTTTTATTTATATCATACGTAACACCGCCGTGTTCGGTTTGCACGTCAAACCGTAATTTCTCTCACACTGCGTTATTGTTACTCCGTGCGCTTGAGTAGAGCTTCCTGATCCCATTTTTTGAAAAAAGTTAATCTGCCATTGGTCCGTACTTCCTTTTTAAGGTTTTGATTACGTCGCAACTTAACGTTTCATTGGTCCGTACTTCCTTTTTGAATTTTTGGTAGATTGTCAGGGGTTCGATTTATTTTCTCATCGGACTGTACCTTCCTTTCTTCACCTATAGTATAGCACAAACAGATCGGCTTTACAATTGACAAATTGTAAAAAGTTTCTAATTATTTTTTGTGCAACACGAAGAACTTTGTTCAAAATCACAATTTTCTGTTGACAACTTTCAATTTTTATGATATACTAATATTGTTGTGGTGCTAAAAAAGCAGGCCGTTTTTCAAGCGGTCTGCTTTTTCATTCGATTAAAAAATTCCCGTCAGGAAGATCTCGATGCCGATGAAGATCAGAATCACGCCCCCAAGGATCGAAGCACGCCCCGCCAGATGCGTTCCAAACTTTTTTCCGATCCAAAGTCCGCCCATACAAATAAAGAAAGTAACGACACCAATCAGAAGACAGGCAACCAGCGCTTGCAGAGCGTTGTATTCCGAAACGGTAAAGCCAACCGAAAGTGCGTCGATCGAGGTAGCAATTCCCTGCACCAGAAGAGCGCCAAAGGCAAGCTTCTCACACGAGCAAACGTCCTCACAGTCTTTCTTCCGAATTCCTTCCAGAAGCATCTTTCCGCCGATAAAGCATAAAAGAATCAAGGCAATCCAAGGGATCATTTTTTCAAACGCCGCAAATTTCTCGGCAACGGTATGTACGCACAGCCAACCGATCAGCGGCATTAAAAACTGAAAGCAAGCGAAGACGCCCGCAATCAGAAAAAGTCGGCGTTTTCGCATACAAGGCTCATTGAGTCCGTTGGCAAGCGACACCGAAAAAGCGTCCATTGCAAGTCCCACACCAAGTAAAATACTGTTAAAGAAAAATACAAGATTCCAGTCCATTTTTATTCCTCAGTCAAATCATTTCTCGCGAAGAGACGACCGCCCAAACTCGGCGGCCGTGTCTTTTTGTTTTATTTTATGTACTTTGCCGTAATGGCTCTCATTTCCTCAAGCTTCGATTCAATGTCCTCGGTCAGTCGAATCTGGTTGCGCGTACGAACAAGATTGTGTTCGGGATAACGGAGCTTGAAATACATATCTCCGTCCAGATAATCCGTAATAAACCGAAGTGCCAGCTCATAGGTCATAATCAACACCGATTCAGGCAACAGCGCAATCTCTTTGGGAGTAATCGTATCCTTCACCCCTGCCAAAAAGCCCGAAACGTATTCCTCATAGCGATCGAGTCTGAGCCAGACCTGATTGAAATCGGCATCGTCCTCGGCAGTGTTGTTGGCGGCAAAGCGGATCGCATCACCGAAATCGTAAAGCAGCGAGCCGGGCATAATGGTATCCAGATCAATCACGCAAATCGGCTTTCCGCTCTGTTCATCAAAGAGAATATTGTTAAGTTTGGTATCGTTATGCGTCACACGCGTGGGAATCGTTCCGTCAGCAAGACCGTCTACGATCAGCGATGCGTAGGGAGCGAAACGGCGAAGGACCTCAATTTCTTCTTTCATCGACGCGGCTCTTCCCACCGAATCCTTCGCCACTGCCTCTTCAAAGGCTTCGTAACGTCTGAGCGTGTGGTGGAAATTCGGAATCGTTTCGTTTAAGGTTTCTGCGGGAAAATCCTCGAGCTGACGCTGGAATTTTCCAAAGGCTTTTGCCGCATCGTACAGCATTCCCTCTCGTTGTGCCGAATCATAGGCAGCGGCACCCGAAACGAAATGATAGACCCGCCAGAAAGCGTGGTTTTCGTGGTCGTGATAGCAGTATTTTCCGTTGTCACTCTGAATAAAATTCAGCGTTCCGCGCTCAAAATCTCCGCCCTTTGCTTCGATTTTAGCGGCAAGATGATGCGTGACGTTATGAATGTTCTGCATCAATTCATAGGGCTTTTTAAAAACATAAGTATTCACTTTTTGCAGGAGATATTCGTTTCCATCCGAGGTTTTTACCCAAATGGTCACGTTAATATTTCCATTGCCACAGGGGGTACATTCAATAGGCTGCGCGGGAATTTCAAAATGTTTGAACACTTGGCTCACTTCAGAAATTTGCATATTCCGTATCCCTTTCTTTTGTGTATGTTTCTATATTTTTCTATCTGATTTTTCAAAAGGAAAGTCCGCAAACAAGACGTTCGATCGGAAGATATCCTTTGGCACTTTGCTTGAGCGCAAGGTCGGCTTCGGCGCAAAGTGTCAGTGCCTGCTGTAACCGTTTCATCGATTTTCCAGCCGCCGCGTTCATATAAAGACGCGTCCGATATTCGCTCTTCATTCCAAGAATCGAACCCACCTCGGCAAGCGTTGCTCCGTCCTCGGCAAGTGCCTTTACCGCCAGAAGATCGCAAATCGAACGTGAAATTTCACTCAGAACAAACACAGGCTCCACCCGACGGAATTTCATAACGTCGAGCGCACGAAGTGCCTCGGCAGGACGCCCGTCAAGAATCGCGTTTGTCATCGCAAAGGTGTCTGACGCAATTTCGGCAATCGCAAGTTCGTTCACGTCCGCTTCCGTCACCTCGCTCCGTCCGTGCGCCAGCACGTAATACGCGAGCTTTTCGGTTTCGGATGCCAGCGTAAACATCGAGTGACCGCAGATTGAAATGAGTTTTGAGCAAACCGCAGGCGACGCCGCGGTTCCGTGATGCTCAAAATGCTTGCCCACCCAAGCTGTCAGACGCGCCGTGGAAATCGGCTCAAACCATACGGGGGTGACTACCGCGGAAAAATCCTTTAAAAGCTTCGAGGGCGATTTGGGAAGGAAGCCCTCGTCCATCAGGGTAGCGGGAACCGAGAGAATGACGACGTTATAATCATACTGCGGCAAAAGCGCGAGAACCTCTAAAAGGTCTTCGATCTCACTTGCACGCATCGTGGAAATCGGAAGTCCGCTGACCGTGATGATCTTCTGATCTGCCATCATCGGCGGGGGCATCATCGCGTCGAGCAGTGCCGACGGCGAATAGTCGAGTGCATCGATGCGGACGTCGTTGAAGAGTGCAAAGGTTTCGTCGGGACAGATCGCTTCACGCGCCGAACGCATTGCGACGGTCTTGAGGTAATCCTCTTCCCCGAAAAACAGATATCCACCCGACAGGGACTTTTTGACCTGCTTTCGGAACACGTCCTCTTTGATCAGCTCCACGCAAACACCGCCTT
This sequence comes from Eubacteriales bacterium, assembly GCA_045657365.1. GTDB lineage: Bacteria > Bacillota > Clostridia > Oscillospirales > CAG-272 > HGM12713. The sequence goes on along the minus strand of JAZOSZ010000305.1, from coordinate 301 downwards.
TTCCGTTCCATTCGATTTCGATCGATTTCGATTTCAGTCCATTTTATTGTTCACAACATTTTCATTATACCATAAAAAAATATTTTGTGCAACATTTTTTAATTTTTTTCTGAAAGATATGCTTTTTTATGAAAAAATCGATCGATTTTTTTCGATCTTTTTTGAAAAAGCTTCATTATTTATTTTTATATTCTGTCAAAATAAAAATGATTTTTCAATTTTTCCGAAAAAAGACGAAAAAATTCAAAAAAGCTCTTGACAAAAAAGAAAAAATATGGTTTAATATATGTTGTCATTGTAT
>JAZOSZ010000304.1:0-3307 GCA_045657365.1 Eubacteriales bacterium | reverse complement strand
TACCTCTAACTTTGACTGGTCTGAAACCGAGAACAACAAGCTTCTCTTTGAAATGACCGCTAAATACGGTACTCCTTACTTCTCCAACTATATCAACAGTGATATGGAGCCCAGTGACGTAAGAAGTATGTGCTGCCGTCTGCGCCTTGACCTTCGTGAGCTCCGCAAGAAATCAGGCGGTTTCTTCGGAAGCGGCGAAAGCACGGGTTCGATCGGTGTCGTTACCATTAATATTCCTCGTATTGCTTACCTCGCAGAAAACGAGGAAGATTTCTATGCAAGACTCGACCACAAGATGGATATCGCGGCTCGCTCGCTCAAGATCAAGCGTACCGTCATCACGAAGCTCCTGGACGAAGGTCTGTATCCTTACACCAAGAGATATCTCGGAACCTTCAACAACCACTTCTCTACGATCGGTCTTGTCGGTATGAACGAAGCTTGTCTGAATGCCAACTGGGTACGCAAGGATCTGACGCATCCCGAAGCACAGGCATTCACCAAAGACGTTCTCAATCACATGAGAGAAAGACTTTCTGACTATCAGGAAAAGTACGGTGACCTCTACAACCTCGAAGCTACCCCTGCAGAGTCGACCTCTTACCGTCTGGCAAAACACGACGTCAAGAGATTCCCTGCCATCATCACTGCTTCCGAGAAGGGTGATACTCCTTACTACACCAACTCCTCTCACCTGCCCGTCAGCTACACCTCGGATATCTTCGAGGCACTCGATATTCAGGATGAGCTCCAGACGCTTTACACCTCGGGAACGGTATTCCACGCATTCCTCGGTGAAAAAATGCCCTCTTGGCAGTCTGCCGCAACGCTCGTTCGTAAGATTGCTGAAAACTACAAGCTTCCCTACTACACGCTTTCTCCTACCTATTCGGTATGTAAGACCCACGGATACCTCAACGGAGAAAAGTTTGCTTGTCCTTACTGCGGTGAGAAAACCGAGGTTTACAGCCGTATCACGGGTTACTACCGTCCCGTTCAGAACTGGAACGACGGTAAGGCAGAGGAATACAAGAACCGTAAGCTTTACGATATTTCTTCCTCGATGGCAAACCGCGGTATGAATTTTGAGGATAATTTCGGTATCGACAGCTGTAGCTGCACGCCTCAGATGGTTCAACACGCAGAAGAGATGGCACCCGAAGCAGCTCCCGAGGCAGCATCCGCTCCCGTAACAACGACGGTTGCCGCAGGAAATCAGACGCTTCTCTTTGCCACCAAGACCTGCCCCAACTGTAAAATGGCAGAAAAATTCTTGTTGGATGCCGGTGTAGATTTCCAGAAGGTTTATGCCGAGGACGCTCCCGATCTGACGGGCAAGTTCGGAATCAAGCAGGCTCCTACCCTCGTACTGATCACCGACGGCTCTGTGATGAAGATCGAAAACGTATCCAACATTCGCAGATTCGCGGATTCCGCAAAGCGTTAAATCATTTTTAACCTTGCTCAATGAACATAAGGCATTGCACCTCGCAATGCCTTATCGTTCGATTAGAGGACAGAAAGGACAATTTATGTACGATATTATCATTGTCGGAGCCGGTCCTGCGGGACTGACTGCCGCATTATATGCCCGTCGCGCGGACAAATCCGTGCTCGTCATTGAAAAGGCAAATTTTGGGGGACAGATCACCTCTTCTCCCAAGGTGGAGAATTATCCTACCATAAAAGAGATCAGCGGAAACGAGCTGGCACAGATGATGCTCGACCAGATTATGGAGCACGGTGCAGATCTTGAAATGGCAGAGGTATTGCGCATTGAGAAAAACGGAAAAACAATGAAGGTCGTCACCGATTATGGTGAATTTGAAGGTCGTTCCGTTATTCTCGCCACGGGTTCGAAACACCGCCACCTCGGACTTCCCCGTGAGGAAGAATTGACGGGAAAAGGCGTTTCCTACTGTGCGGTTTGCGACGGCGCTTTCTTCAGCGGCGCTCCCGTCGCCGTCGTTGGCGGTGGAAACACCGCACTACAGGAAGCCGTAATGCTCAGCGAATACTGTACGCACGTTACCGTTGTACAAAATCTTTCCACGATGACGGGCGAAGCTCGCCTCGTTTCGATTCTCGAAAAGAAGCCGAATGTTACGATGATCTTCGACACTGTCGTTACCGAGCTTGTCGGAGAGGAAAATCTTGAGGCTGTTGTTGTGAAAAACGACAAAACCGGAGAGATTTCCAAGATTTCGGTGGACGGACTCTTCGTCGCGATCGGTCAAGTTCCCGAAAACAAACCCTTTGAAAATCTCGTTTCCCTCAATTCCTACGGATATATTACGGCAGGAGAAAACTGTCTGACCAACACAGCAGGTATCTTTGTTGCCGGTGACTGCCGCACAAAGCAAGTTCGTCAGATCACCACAGCAACCGCAGACGGCGCCGTTGCCGCGCTTGCCGCTTGCCGCTATTTGGACGCACTGGAAGCATAAAAAAGAACGGATGTCTTTGACATCCGTTCTTTTTTATTGTAGCATCAAACGCCTACCGTCATCTTCATTTCTTCGGATTTTTCAGCGTCTACGTTGACCTCTTCAGGATCACGGAAAGTGGTCACGATTGCTTTAATCGTGTTTTTGACTGCATCGGTCTGTCCCTTGATCTCAAAATCCACCACGGCATTCTTTAAGCGTACCAGATTTTCTTCCATATCCTCACGCGTCAGCGGATGATCCTTTTCAATAAAGATCATATCATTATCGGTTTTTGTCAGCGTTTCTGTCTTCATTAAAAGCTCCTCGTAGAGCTTTTCGCCGGGACGCAAACCGATTTCCTGAATTTCGATATCGACGTGCGGAATCAGTCCCGACAGCTTGATCATATTTTCGGCAAGATCGTAAATACGAACGGGTTTGCCCATATCCAACACGAACAGTTCGCCCTTTTTCGCCATAGCCCCTGCCTGCATCACAAGCTGACTTGCTTCGGGAATGAGCATAAAGTAACGGATAATTCGCTTATCGGTAATCGTAATGGGACCGCCTTCGGCAATCTGTCGCTTAAAGAGCGGAATGACCGAACCGTTTGATCCAAGCACATTTCCAAAACGAACTGCGGCAAACGAGGTCTTGCTGTCGGTGCGACATTGAACCACCATTTCGCAAAGGCGCTTGGACGCCCCCATCACGTTGGTGGGATTGACCGCCTTATCGGTCGAAACCAAAATAAACTTCTCAACGCCGTACTTTTCAGCCATATCAGCCGTATTATACGTACCGAGAACATTATTTTTCACCGCTTCACAGCTACTTTGCTCCATCAGAGGGACGTGCTTATGTGCCGCAGCGTGGAA
>JAZOSZ010000303.1:0-3321 GCA_045657365.1 Eubacteriales bacterium | reverse complement strand
ACAAGATCGGTGGCAATGTCGCAAGCGTGCAGGGAAATGACCAAAGATGGCTTTTGGGGGGAGTCGTATTCGCGGATATCTCCGCAGAGAAATTCCAATCCGTCAAATCGAAGTGCTTTGGCGACCTGATTACAATGGGCAACGACGTCGGGCTTCAGATCCACGCCTGTCATAGAAACGCGGAATTTCTTGATGTTGGCAAAATAATGATATACGGCAAAGGAAAGATAGCTTTTTCCGCAACAAAGGTCACAAATGCGGATTTCTCCTTGCGGAAGTTTATCCTCTACGTCACGGATTAGTTCCAAAAATCGATTGATCTGACGGAATTTTGCTTGCTTTCGATCGTATACCCGCCCGTTTTGATCGGCAACCCCCAAATGGGCAAGGAATGGCTCGGCACCGCTAAGAATATATTGCTTTTCCCGATTGTTGGCAATGGGAGATACTGTATTTTCGTCGGTGGTCGGCGAGGAATTCAGCTTTCGCTCCAATTTGTCGGCACCCAAAAGAACGATTTTGCCCGAAGTTGAACGTTTGTACTCACATTCGCCGTCCGAACAGATGAGATTGAATTGCGAAAAGCCCTCGGCAAGCGCTGAGAGCGCCGAGGGCGTAGCTTCGTTTAAATCCAGATTTTTATGCGTAACCTTATTGTCTTTGTGGAAAAATTCTGCCTGCAATACCGAAGCGCGGTTTGTCTTTCGCAAAGTTAAAACAACCTTTTGCAAGGATTTATCTTGCGGTTTAGAGAGGATTGCCTTTTTCAACCGTTGAAGATTCGCGGCAGTAACGGTAAGTTCCGAAATTTTACAGAGTTCGGGGGTAATGCTCATTTTTTTGCCTCTTCTTCCTTCGTCTCCTCGGTGGGCGTTTTGACACTTTTTTTGAAAGAGAATTTGCTTTCTTTGCCTTCTCTGAGACGCTTGATGTTTTCCCAATGCTTTACAACGACGAGCACCGTCATCAAAACGGCACACCAGACGTACGGAGAAACGGGAATGCTTAAAACAAAAGAATCAACGCTGTTCAGAATCAAGGGATAGAGCAGCATACACATCACTGAGCCAAGAGAGATGTACTTGGAAAGCAGAACGATAATGACGAACATCAAAAAGAGAATCAAAAATACAAAGGGATTGCACATCAGAATCGTAACGGCTGCCGTTACCACGCCTTTTCCCCCCTTGAAACGGTAATAAATCGGGAACATGTGTCCGATAATGCAGAAAAGTCCTGCGATGTATGCGCCAAGCTGACCGAGCAGGGCATAACCGAGAAGTGCGGCAACGGCTGCTTTGAGTGCATCGCCAAGGAGCGTCAGTCCTGCGGCTTTTTTTCCGTAGGTGCGCATCATATTGGTCATTCCCGCGTTCTTACTTCCAAAATTGCGGATATCCTGACGGTATTGTTTGCCCGAAATAATGATGGCAAAATTCAAACTTCCGAGCAGATATGCGCAAATGATGGTGGCAAGATAACAAAGAATCGTAACAATCAACATCATCGTATCGTTCGTCGGTCCTAAATTGGGAAATATCAATCCTCGTGAAAAGAAATTACTCATAAAAACCTCACTGCTTTTGAGAATTATATATGATATTATAACATAAAAAAGCCCTTGATACAAGAGCTTTTTGAAAATTTGACAGAGTTAGTTCTCGGAATCCTTTTTTAACGCTTTTCTTGTTCCGTCGGGGTATTGAATCACGGTGTTATCCAACATCGCACCGAAGGAGAGGCGGATTTCGTTGATATATTCCTGACGAAGTGCCGCTTGTTCTTTTTTTTCTTCCTCCGTCAGTGTGCGTTCCTTGGAAAGTCGCGCAAGTTCATTGATTCGATTCAGCTTTTCCTTTTCCATCGTTGATCCTCATTTTTCTTTGTAAAATTTCATTGAAAGCAGTATATCATATCTTGAAAAATATTTCAAGAGTATTCGGTCGAAAAAACAAAATAAATTTTCAGGAATGTGAAAAAAGTTCTTGAATTTATAATGGAAATATGATATACTTTATAATAGGAAAAGTATGAACGCTTTTCAGTTTCAGAGAAAGAGGTGCATCCTGGTGGTTGATTTGTTGAATAAACTTTGGGATTACTCGCGTCTTTATTTCGTATCGGCTGTAAAAGATATCGGAATTTTAGACGTCGTTGATATATTGGTGCTGTCGGTCGTTTTGTTTTTTATCTATCGATTTATTCGCGATCGACGGGCAGGAAAGCTTCTCATTGGTCTTGGATGCGTTCTGGCGCTGTCGCTCTTAGGAGATGCCCTTGAGCTTCCCGCAACAAGATTTATTTTCAGCGATTTCCGACAGATCGGTGTGATTGCCATTCTGATTCTGTTTCAGCCCGAGCTTCGCAGTGCGCTGGAAAAGGTGGGAGGAACCCCTCTGACGGGATTTCGTAATATTACGGCAGATTCGCGTGATTCTGCGATGATCAATACCGAAATCGAGGCAATCTGTACGGCGGCGGGAGATCTTTCTCGCGATAAAGTCGGTGCGCTGATCGTCATTGAGCGTTCCACCAAACTCGGAGAATATATCAAATCGGGTGTCACGATTGATGCGGTTTTGTCTCCCTACATTTTGAAAAATATTTTCTTCAACAATGCTCCGTTGCACGACGGTGCGGTGATTGTCCGTGCAGGCCGCGTTTGTGCGGCAGGATGCTTCTTGCCTTTGTCAACAAACGATGAAATCAACAAGGATCTTGGTACAAGGCACCGTGCGGCAATCGGTTTGTCAGAAAGCAGCGATGCGCTGGTAATCGTCGTTTCCGAGGAAACGGGAACGATCTCCCTTGCGGTGGACGGAAATCTGGAGAGAAATTATAACTACAACTCTTTAAAGCAAGCACTCAACAACCGACTCGCTCCCTTTGGACAAAGCGACGTTTCCAAGAAAAACCGAAAGAACAAAAAGCATCCGAAGGCAAATGATTGAGAATGATTGGTTCGGAATACTACGGAGGATATGATGTCGAAACGTAAACGAAACGAATCTTCACGCGACGAAGGAAATTACGTTGCAAAAAAGAATGGAAAAGTGAATATTTTTGCTTTTATTTTGTGTGTATTGATTGCTTTCGTTATTTGGCTTTATGCGTCAAATCTTGAAGAAAAGAACAAAGACGAAAACGGCACGAACCTCGGAATGCAATCGGCAATGGCTATGGTTGATTCCGAAACGGCGATTTAACGGCTGAGGTTTGTGATGGCAGAAGAAAAATGCATCGGCTTTTTGATGAACGGGATATCTTTATCTCCCGATGCCGATGAAAAAGAAGCGTGAAGTCGGATCGTAGCCATGTCGT
>JAZOSZ010000302.1:0-1700 GCA_045657365.1 Eubacteriales bacterium | reverse complement strand
CCGCTGCAATACAGAAAACAGATCGGAGAGTAGGCGGTAAGCTGCATTCATAACGAATGAGTGATAATGGTCGCTATGATGAGTTGCGGTATGCGGGCAAAATTTAATTTGTTTTGAACTATCTAAGATCATAAGGATCAGGGCAATAAATACTTTTCTTCTGTGATTACTTTCATAATGCGGTCGGCGATCGCCCTCATTCCGAGGTCTCCGGGGTGATTTGCAACGCCTGTGTGCTCGAAGAGACCTATAGCCTTCATCGTATCGTCCTCGCCGAGGTCGCCAAGCTCAACGCAGGGGATGCCTTTTTCCTTCGCGTATTTACGAAGATCGCTGTCGCCCGGGTGTCTCCAGAATCCCGTCGTGATGACGAGCTTTGCCGTACCCTTCGGGTTAAGGTAATCGACCAGCGAATCAAGGGCTCTGACAAACACCTCGGAGTCATAGCCGTCTGAGGGAACGTTTTCGATAAATCTTAAAATTATCAAGTCTGCGCCGAAGTTCCGCGCGGTCTCGTATTTTGAGAGAACGTCTTTGCCTTCCTTGTAGCGTCGTTCCCACTCGGACACCTGACATATACAAAAGGCGGTGTCGGGGTCACTCTCTTTTATGCTCTTTTCAAGAATATGGACGTAGTCCTTTTCCTTTGCGGATGCCGCCATTCCCCACTCGTTATTCCAGCCGATCTCGGGACGCTTGCCGTGAAGGGTGATGGAGTTTCCGACGAACATTACGCGCTTGCCCTGACTTTCAAGGGAATCGAATTTTATGAAGCTTGATTCCTTCAGCTGACCGTCTGCACTTACGGTGTTCTTTGACATTTCAGCATAGGGGTCGGCTTCAAGGCGGATATTCTCGGCAAATTCTCCGATGCTGAAGTTGCTATCGGGAAGAGAGGTTACGGGTTTGCCGTTAAGGGTCAATCCCGAGATCAAAACGTTCTCGGTCTTGTGTTCTTCGTCGTAACCGATGAATTCAAGCTTCGGGAGCTTGTCGCTGTATACGTTGATGTTTCTGAACACCATATTTCTGTTTTTGCCGCGTCTTTGACCGCCGCCCGAGTATTCGAAGTGGAAAACAACGCTGACGGAGATGGTCGGGGGCATATAGTCGGGCTCGTTATTTTCGTAAGTATCAGAGTCGCTTGCCTGAAGGATGGGAGGCGGGATGACCTCGTCGGCTTCGATGTTGATGTCGGTGTAGGTAACGTCGTGAACGTCTGCAAAATCAACGTTCATACAGTCGAGAACGGGACCTATCTCGTGGATAACGTCACAGTTTCTGAAGGTGATGTTCTTTATCTCCTCCGCCTTGGTTTCAGCACCGATCTCCAGAGCCTTGCCCCAGTCGTTCCAGATAACGCAGTTTTCTACCAATACGTTTTCGAAGGTGTCGTAGCACTTGCCCTCGCGGTACATTGCCTTGCGGGTTGCCTCCGCTTCGTTCGACAGGTAGAAGAAATCAAAGCCCTTCACGCATATAGCATCGTCGAACGTTCTGAGGAAGCAATCCGAAATATGTACGTTCTTGCAGTTGTGCATATCGATTCCGTCGGAATTGTAACGCCAGCAACCGATGATTTTTACGTTTCTTACGTTAAGATTTTCGCATCCGAGAGGACGTACGTTATATACCAACGAGTCTCTTATGGTAATGCCGTCAATTTCCACGTTGGTGCAATATTCTATCTGTATCGTATG
>JAZOSZ010000301.1:0-2640 GCA_045657365.1 Eubacteriales bacterium | reverse complement strand
GAATTTCCGATCGTATGATAGGTCATCGAAACACTGCAGGTAGGACAGCTCAGTGCCTCGCCACAGCTTCGGCAACTCACGAAATTATGGTAGCCTCTTCGGTTCAGGAAAAGAATCGACTGATTCTTCTCTCTGACGTTGTCGTATAATTTTTGCGAAAGCAGTGCGCCGAGAGGGGAAAGTGCGCTCTCGGAACGCATATCGGCAACCGTGACGCGGGGGAGCTCGGCGCCGCCGTATCGGTGCTTGAGCGTTACCAGCGTATAGGCGCCGTTTTTTGCCTTATAATAGCTCTCAAACGAGGGCGTGGCAGAGGCGAGAAGCATCATCGCGTTCTGTTGCTTGCAACGGTATCGTGCGATGTCCCGCGCGTGATATTTCGGATTGGCGTCGGATTTGTAGGTATGCTCCTGCTCCTCGTCGATGACGATGAGCCCGAGATTGGGAAGGGGAGCAAAGACAGCGGATCGCGTTCCGATCACGACGTCAGCACCGCCCTCGCGGATGCGTCGGTGGGTGTCGATTCGCTCTCCTGCCGAAAGTCCCGAATGGATAATCGCAACACGGTCGCCGTAGCGCGAGCAGAAAATTTCAAGCGTTTGCGGTGTCAGTGCAATTTCGGGGAGCAGTACGACGGCACTTTTTTGCTTGGCAAGTACGTGGTCGATCAGCTTCATTATCACCGAGGTTTTTCCGCTGCCCGTCACTCCGTGGAGAAGTGCCGCACGCGGTTCTCCCGCATCGGAAAGAGAAGTGAGCGTGGCGAGCGCCGCGGTCTGTTCTTCGTTCAGAACGATGGGGGGGAGCTCCTTCTTTTGCTTTTTCGGCAGACTTCGGTCGATTGCCTGTTTTCTGCGGATGACAAGTCCTTTGGTGATGAGGGCATCGACCTGAGCTCTCGTGACATGGCAGGTTTCGTGGATCGTTTGCTCGGGGAGCTCGTCCTCTGCGGCGTCGGTCAGCATTCTGAGAATCGTGATATGTGCTGCCGAACGAAGCCGAAGTTCGGGATCTGTCCCTTTGACGATCGCATCGGCACGCGCACGGTCGATTGCAAGGGAACAGAAGGCTTCGGTTTTGGGCTCGGAGATAACCAGCTCAAAGTCGCGCAGAAGAAAACCGTCCTGCAAAAGTTTTTTGAGTATTTGGTCGGTCTTTGCGCCAAACTGCTTTTGAAGAAGTGTTCGGCGAATGATTCCTCGGCGTCGGATCAGATCGAAAAGCTCGGCGGCGTCGGGACGAAGAGCGCTTGGGTCACGATCAATTTCAGTGGCAATGCGGTAAATTTCCTCGGGGCGCGAGAGCGCGGCAAGCGGCATCATTGCACGAACGGCGTCCCCCACGGTGCAGAGGGTTTGTTCCTTTATAAAGAAACAAAGCCCCAGACCTTCCTCTCCCAGCGACAGCGAACGGTCGCAAACGGCAAGGATCGGCTTGGTGGCAATCGCTGAATCGGGCTTTTCGGTTCGCTTGACCAGAAGACCGATTTTTGGGCGGTTGGCGACGCCGAACGGAACGACGACAAAATCTCCCTCGGTGACCTGATCGGAAAGCGCGGGGGGAATATGATAGTCAAAGCTGCGGTCCAGACAATACGGATTGTCCAACAAATAGATGCCCGCGTAATCCATCATATCCCCCCTTTCGTAAGATGCGGTTGATTTTATTCTGCGTCCTCGCTGACGATCTCTTCGGCAACTTCTGCTTCGGGAGCGTCCTCGGTTTCTTCCGTGTGAACGATTTTATATTCGCCTGCGTGAATTTTGGTGATCGCATTCTTGACCGCCTTTTCGTCGCGGTATTCCTTGGTGATCATATTTACAAGATTGCGTTCTGCGTCCTTATTGTTGGCGGTTGCGGCTTCGGCAACTGTTCTCTGACGGACGTACTCGTCGGTGATGAGTCTTGCGCATTTTGCCGTAGCAAGTGCCAGCTCGTAACGGTTGAATTCATCGTTGGTAAGTTCTTTGATGGTAGGGTAAAGCATAGGTTTCTCCTTATTTTCAGTTATTTGATCTTTTTTATAGTTTATAGGGTGTCAGTGGTTAAAATAGCGGTCGGCGACGCCTGTGTTGCGGCGAAGCGTTGCACGTTCTGCGGTGAGAATGGCTTGAATTTCTTCCGCCGCCTCACGGTCGCGTCCGTCGTGGTTATAAACGACGTAGTCGTAATTCTCGGCATAGAGAAGCTCTTCCTTCGTACGCGCCAGACGTTCGAGAATCTTCTCCTCGGATTCGGTCGCTCTGCCGCGGAGCCGCTCTTCCTGTACCGCGAAGGACGGGGGCAAAAGCAGGATCAGCACGGCGTCGGGATAGCGCGCCTTGACGTTTCGTGCGCCTTCCACCTCAATTTCAAGAATGAGGTTTTTACCCGAAGCGAGAACTTCCTCGGCTTCCTTTTTGGGCGTTCCGTAAAAGTTGCCGCAGTATTCGGTGTATTCGAGCATTCCACCCGTTTCAATGCGGGTGAGAAATTCTTCTTTCGTGATGTAATGATAGTTGACGCCATCGATCTCTCCCTCACGCGGTGCGCGCGTAGTAGCGGAAACCGAGTAGACGAAATCCCCCGTAGCCAAGAGGTGACGGTTGACCGTGCCTTTTCCGCTGCCTGCGGGACCTGAAATGACGATCATAAGTCCTT
>JAZOSZ010000300.1:0-2092 GCA_045657365.1 Eubacteriales bacterium | reverse complement strand
TTTTGCGCAGTGGTTTAAGGTCGTGGAGCTGATGGGTTACGATTTTGCGGACAAGCTCGTTCACGTTCCGTACGGTACGGTAAGTATCAACGGCGCGAAGCTGGCAACTCGTACGGGCAACGTGATTCTCTTGCGCGATCTCTTCGCGCTGGCAATCGAAAAGGTTGCTACGATTATGGAAGAGAAGAATCCGAATCTTGCCGACAAGGAAAAGATTGCCGAGGCAGTCGGCGTGGGCGCGATCGTGTTCTATTATCTCTCCAACAACCGTATCCGCGATATCAATTTCGTGATGGAAGACGCGCTTTCCTTTGACGGAAACACGGGTCCCTACGTACAGTACACCTACGCGCGTACTTGTTCGGTGCTCTCCAAAGCCGACGTTGATAAGAGTGCTTCGCTGACGCTGAGCGCACCCGAGGAAGCCGAGCTTCTGAAGATTCTTTCGCGCTTCGAGGAAACGGTACGCGAGGCAATTGACACCTATGAGCCGTCGGTCATCACTCGTTACATTCTCGACGTGGCAGGTGCCTTCAACCGCTTCTACCACAACTGCACGATTCTAGGCGCCGAAGATTCTTCTGTGAAGAACACGCGTCTGGCACTCACAGAAGCCGCAAAGACCGTGCTTGGCAATGCGTTTGAACTTATCTGTCTTGCAAAGACGGAAAAGATTTAAAAAATCAAATCGTGATATTTGATGATATTTCGCACACAGAACGGAAGGCTCCCTTGTGTAAAGGGAGCTGTCGCGAAGCGACTGAGGGATTGTTTTTAGAACGAAACTATCTTTTACAATCCCTCCGTCACGCTGACGCGCGCCACCTCCCTTTACACAAGGGAGGCATTTTGTGAGTGCGTAATCTAATTTGTTTGTAAAAATAATGTGAAAATAAAGAGGTATGAATTATGTCCGGACACAGCAAATGGGCGAATATTAAGCACAAAAAAGAAAAGACCGACGCGCAGAGAGCGAAGGTATTTACGAAGATCGGTAAGGAGATTACGATTGCGGTCAAGGAAGGCGGCGGAGATCCCACGTCGAACGCAAAGCTCCGTGATCTGATTCTCAAGGCAAAATCCAACAACGTCCCGAACGACAACATTGAGCGCACGATCAAGAAGGCGCTCGGCGGTACGGGCGAGAACTACGAAGAGGTGGTATACGAGGGCTACGGTCCTGCCGGTATCGCGGTGATCGTCGAAGCGACCACCGACAACCGCAACCGTACGGCGGGCAACGTTCGCGCGTACTTCTCGAAGTACCACGGCAATATGGGACAGACGGGTTGCGTTTCCTTCCTCTTTGAGGACAAGGGGCTGATCGTCATTTCCAACGAGGACGGCGACATTGACGAGGACGCTCTGATGGAGCTTTCTCTCGAAGCGGGCGCGTCCGACTTTGCGGCAGAGGGCGAGGTCTTTGAGATCTACACCGAGCCTGATGACCTGTACGACGTGCAGGAGACCCTGAAGGGCGCAGGCTACGAGATTCTGTCCGCGGAGAAGAGCAAGATCCCCTCGAACTACGTGACTCTTGACAACGAAGACGATATCAAGTTTATGAGCTTGCTCATTGAAAAATTAGAGGACGACGACGACGTGATGAACGTCTACCACAACTGGGAAAACTGCGACTGATCGCCATGGGCAAATATAAGCGATTGATCTCAAATACGGCAATTCTGGGGGCAGGTACCTTTGCGTCAAAGGTACTTGTCCTTCTGCTTATGCCGTTCTATACCAGCATTCTTTCCACGGGAGAATTTGGTTTGGCGGATCTGATTGCGCAGACGGCAAACCTTCTGATTCCTTTGGCGGCAGTCGGAATCTGCGACGGAATTTTTCGCTTTGCGCTGGACTCGACGGAGGACAGGCGGAGGATCCTTTCCACGGGCGTGTCGATTTTGTGCATTGGCAGTGTACTGCTGGTGGGCTTGATCCAGCTCCTGCGCTTATTTGATTCCTTCCGTGGGTATATTCCACTGATCGCTATGTACGTCATTGCGGCAAACTTTCACTCGGCTTTTGCGGGATACGTGCGCGCGCAAGGAAGAACCGCCTTGTTTGCGATTCAGGGAATTCTCAATAC
>JAZOSZ010000299.1:0-2073 GCA_045657365.1 Eubacteriales bacterium | reverse complement strand
GTTGCTGCCACTCCTTTTTCCTCGCTTGATCACCCATAGGGTGCGCTCGGAAACGTCCCCAACTGCGCCACACCCCGATTTATATTTCATTGTTTTTTCAGTTGTTCGCTACGCTTCCTGTTGCAACTAAGGCTCTGTCTTCACAAGCTTCGCTTGTTCGTCAATCGCCAAGTTGCTGCCACTCCTTTTTCCTCGCTTGATCACCCACAGGGTGCGCTCGGAAACGTCCCCAACTGCGCCACGCCCCGATGTGTGAAAAATATTGAATTTTAGTGATTTTTCGAGGTTTTCGGTCAATTCACAAAGAATAGTATAGCAGATTTTTTCTAAAAAGTCAAGGGGTATCTTGACATTCTTCTTTCTTTATGTTATAATATTTCAGAAGATTTTATTCGTTTTCTCTGTTTTTTATATATCTTGGAAAAACATTGGGAAATGAATGGAAGATGACTTTATGGAGTATACTATAACGTAGTTTTGAGAATCAGTTGTTTTTAGGAGAGAGATCGATGAAAAAAATCTTTTTACTATTAATAATGCTATTCGTGATATGCTCACTACTGGTCGTTTGTCTGTCTTCGTTTGGCTTTATGGTGAAATATCAGGCGGGCGAAGGCGGTTCAGTAAAATATTTTTCTGCGAGCAACGAAATTGCTGCGGTCCCCGACAGCGGATACCGATTCGTTGCGTGGTCTGACGGAGCCACCGAGAGCATTCGGGCATTCGACCGATACGATAAAACGAAGGTGACGGCGATTTTTGAGCCGATGCAGGTCGTATATTGCGACGGCGGAACGGTAGAAGAAACCGAGACGGGAGTTCGTGCGAACGCCAACAACGGTTACCGTTTTGTGGGATGGACGGACGGAACGCAGCTCGTTGAGCGAAACGATTCGGTAGCATTGACCGAAACAGCGTCGGTAGAGGCAATCTTTGAACCCGTACAGATTGAAATGTACGCAGGGGAGCAGATGATCAAATCGGTAGCTGTGGAAGAGTTCGTTTCGATGAGCGAAAAGGACCTTTTCGTATCGGTGCGCGGAAAATTCTTCCAGAACTGGAAACTCAGAAATTCTCCGATTCCTCTTGACAGCACCGATGATGTAGTGAATCAGATCAAGCTTTCGTACGTCAAAGGAGAAACGAAGGATATTTCGGATATTGAGTTGGACGCGAATTTTACGGACAGCAAAGTGAAGGAATTTTACGCGTTCCGAACGATTGCGCACGCACTTGGCGGAGCATCGTGGCTTGAAACGGATAATAAGTATCTGAATTCGCTGGAAGTATTTGAATATTATTATGAAATGGGACAGCGCTTCTTTGAAATCGATTTGCTTCTCACGAAGGACGGAAAAACCGTTGCCGCTCACGAATACGAGAGTGAGATGCTGTATGATGATTTTATGGCGACGAAGCGCGAAGGCTTTACGCCGATCGACCTTGAAATGCTGGTGGATCTGATGATCCAGTATCCTGAGGTTCGTATGGACCTTGATATTTTGGGAGTTTACCGAAGCGGATACGAGGGTTCTTTGGACGAAAAGCTGACTCTGTTTTACGATGCGCTCGACGAAGAGATCCGCTGCAGAGATGCAGGTGACGGAGTTCTTTATGAGGACATTTACAATCGCTTCGTGTTAGAAATTTTTCTGGATTCTCCCGGATCGTCCAAGATGCTCGATCTTGCCAAACAGGAGAAGTACGGTTTCCGTCATTATCTGTATTTAGGCGTTGGAGATCAGGAAACTCCGATGGGAACAACGATGGAAGACCTCGAGGCAATTTGTCAGTGGTGTGTCGCAAACGACATCCAAATGATGTCGACGAAGATTCTCGATGAAGAATTTATTGCGATGACCGATCGATACGATATCTTCACGTTTGCCTACACCTACAATTCTTTGCCGAAGATTCAGGAATTGCTTTCGATCGGCATTGATTGTGTGTTTACCGATTTTATTTACTTTTAAATGAGAATAAAGAAAGAACCGTGGGGAAACTATGGTTCTTTTTTTTACGGAAAATTGACCGTACCAACAAAAAAGGGGCTTTACGCCCCTTTTTTGTTGG
>JAZOSZ010000298.1:0-2710 GCA_045657365.1 Eubacteriales bacterium | reverse complement strand
ACCATCGTGGCTTGAATTCGGTCACCGCCGCCAAAGCCGGAGCTTTGTGCCGAAGCGGTCGAAATCGTGTGCAGACGATAGCCTTTCGCGGCTTGCTCGTTGATGACACGCTCAAGCTCGGAGAGGTTTTTTGATCCCGTTCCAATGAATTTTTCTTTTAAAGTAACTTGTAATACAACGTATTCCGGCATTGTGATTTCTCCTTTGATCAAGTAGTCAGAGTTTTGCTCCATTCATTATTATAATAAACAAAGAGGATCTCGTCAAGCCAAATTCACAAATTCCAAAAATTTTCAGTGTCTCAACGCTCGGGATAGGCATCGCGGATCTTTTCAATCAAAGCGGCAATGAAGGGGGAGATCCATTTTTCCTTGACGCAAAGAAGCTGACTGTCATAGAGCTGCTTCGGTGCATCGACGTTGAGAATCGTCAGTTCACCTGCGGCAACTCGATCACAGAGGGCATAGCTCGGCAAAAACGCCACGCTTTGACGGTCGGACAGTAAGGAGCAGATTGCAATAATGCTGTCAAGTACGACGCTGTGCCGAAGCTCACAATTCTGCTCTGCGGCAAGCTCCAGAAGATGTCCGTAGCAATAGCCCGTCGGCTCAGTGACAATAAACGGGTGTGCGAAAACTTCCGAAAGCGCAAGCGGGTCCTTTTGGGTCAGCGGGTGTGAAGGATCGACCGCAAAGACAAGCTCTTCCTCACGGCGGTAGCAGGCTCGAAGTGCGGGATCGGTATTTGCGGCGCCCGAGATGTAGATGACGTCGAGCTGATTTTGTTTTAAGAGTGAGCGAAGTTCGGACGCCTGTCCGATTTTCAAATTGATCTCAAGGTTCGGAAATTCTCGGCGGAACTCCGACAGAATCGGAAGCATTTTGGCAAAGAGAAGCGATTCGAGAATGCCCACGCGAAGCGTTCCCGTCATTGTTTTGGCATCGCGTCCGATGCGGCGTGCACCCTCGGAAAGCTCCAAAAAGCGTTCGGCATAGGAGAGAAATTCTTTGCCGCCCGCGGTGAGTTGTGTTTTGCGTCCGATTCGCTCAAAGAGCGGAAAGCCAAGCTCTTTTTCGAGACGTTGCATCTGCATCGTAACGGTCGATTGCGCATAGTGCAGCATTTCTGCCGCCTCGGTAAAGCTTCCCAGACGGGCGATCGTAACGAAGGTATTGGCAGACTGTGTATCCATCATTGCTCCAACTATCAATAAAATTGAACAAATCGATAAAAATAATCGATTTGACAAATCAATTATAGCATATTATACTATCCTTGTAAATACTTTTTAAAAAACAAACAGAAAAGGAAGAAAGACAAAATGAAAAATATGGAATATCTGAAAGATCTGCCGATTGCCGTACTCGGCGGAGGTGCGGTCGGAAAAACCTGTGCGGCAGATATGAAGCTTGCGGGTCGCGAGGTTCGCCTCTTTGACCTTGAGCCGTTTGCCAAGACCTCGCTTCGTGATGTTGACAAGAGGGGAATTCTTCTCGACGGCGTACAGAGAAACAAGTATTGCTTTGAGCGTTCGGGACGTGCGCATTTCGATATTGTGACCTCGAAGATTGAGGAAGCCGTCAAGGGCGCGGGACTAATCGTCGTTGCGATGGGATCCTGGGGACACGAGCCGCTCTTCCGCGCGCTGATTCCTCACCTTGAGGACGGTCAGGTCATTCACGTCTTTACCGATAACTTTGCCTGCCTGCTGTTCCGCCGACTGATGCGTGAGCTTGGCTCGACGAAGAAGGTCATTATCGGCGGCTGGTCGTCGGCACCCTACGGAACGAGAATCGAGAGCATTGGAAAATTCCAGTTCCCGCACGTGGGTGCTAAGTACCGTGCGATCTCTCTGCGCGGCGCGGCGCTCCCGATGACCGATACCGAAGCCTTTATCGAGTCGGTCAAGTACCTGCCTTGTATGGACGCCGTGACCTACGGTGACGGCCCCGTGGCAGCAAATACCGTGCTGGACGTTGATTTTGCGAACGTTAACCCCGTCATTCACGTTCCCGCGACCGTCCTCGGCGTTTCGACAATGGAGAACTGGGGCGTGATTTTCTGCGGAAACGACAAGACGACGTATTCGATGTATTCCCACGGACTTTGTCCCTCGATTTGCGAGGTGCAGTATAAGTTTTATAATGAGGAAATCGCGCTTGCCGATGCGATCGGCGTTGGCTGTCCTCGTTACAAGTACGAAATGTTCTTCTCGCGCAGAAGTGTTCTGACGCAGGAGTATATGGGTCTTGACGAGGACGGAAACGACAACGTTGTCTTCCCGCTTGACCAGCCGTCGAACGAGGGTAACACGGGACCCAACACCATTCACCACAGATATATGACCGAGGACGTTCCGATCGGATGCAAGATCTACCACGACCTCGGCGTACAGTACGGCGTTCCCACGCCGATCATCGACTCGATGATCATTCTCGCGGGCGCGATGCACAAAACGAGCTTCTTTGAGACCAGCCGCTATAACCTTGCCTACCTTGGCATCGACGGCATGAGCAAGGAAGAGCTGCTTGCGTACCTCAACGAGGGTGTTTATCAGAGATAAAAGTCAATCGCAAAAGGAGCGCGGCAAATTGTCCGTGCTCCTTTTTTTGCTCAAGTGTTGACTTTGGATGGAGGTTGTGATAAAATTTTAGTAGGTTTAAAGATTCTTAAAATACTTTAAGGAGAGGGATTATGAAAAAATTATTGC
>JAZOSZ010000297.1:0-1760 GCA_045657365.1 Eubacteriales bacterium | reverse complement strand
TG
Source organism: Eubacteriales bacterium (assembly GCA_045657365.1). Lineage (GTDB taxonomy): Bacteria > Bacillota > Clostridia > Oscillospirales > CAG-272 > HGM12713. The sequence continues at coordinate 1,758 of JAZOSZ010000297.1, read as the reverse complement.
ATTTGTCTGACTAATCATCTTTTTTGAGCTTTGCAAGTGGGTTTTGCTCCATTGCATTTCGCATATTTTCGTTTGAAACGTGGGTGTATATTTGTGTTGTGTTGAGCTGTTCGTGACCGAGGATATCCTTGAGAACGCGAACGTCGACGTTTCCGCTTTGATACATCAGCGTTGCCGCAGTGTGACGGAGCTTGTGCACCGAATAGTGCTTGGATTCCAAACCTGCCATATCAAGATATTTGTAAACGAGCCATTGTACCGTCTTTACGCTGATGCGTTGCTCACGGTTGCTCAAAAAGAGAGCGGGGGTGTCAGCTTTGATATGCATTTCGCTGAGTCGTTCGTCCATATAGTCGCCGAGCGCTTCTTTGCAAGCATCGTTGAGATAAACGATTCGTTGCTTGTTACCTTTTCCCGTGACGGTCAGCGAACGGAGTTGACGGTCTACATCGTTGAGATTGATACCGACAAGCTCGGAAAGACGCATTCCGCAGTTGAGAAAGAGAGTAATAATTGCGAAATCACGAACTCTGCTCTTGGATTCTACGTCGTTCTTGACACAGTTTAAAAGCTCAAGACTTTCTTCTAAAGAAAGGTATTTCGGGAGTGCCTGCTGCTTTTTGGGAGCTTCGATATTTGCCGCGGGATTTTCTTCCAGCATCATTCGTTTTACTGTCAGATATTTAAAAAATCCTTTGATCGCAGAGAGCTTTCGCGACTTTGCCGCCGCCATATTTCCTCGGTTGTGATCGGCATACATTAAAAATTCGTAAATGTCTTCCGTCGTAATATTTTTGATGTACTCCAGATCGATATGGCTGATATCAACCGCTTCAAATTCTTCGGATTCTACGGAGATATGCAGATCTCTTGCCCGAAGAAAGCGAAAGAAGGTGCGAAGATCCAAAAGATATTCCGAAACCGTCTTTTCCGAAGCGTTTTGTATGACCGATTTGTAGGAAGCAAATTCCCGTACGAGGGACGGGAGCGTGTTTAAGGGAACACTGGTAATCATTTTTGTACCTCTCAATGACTTTCTATTATTATTATATAACATTTAGTGATAATTTAGTGGATAAAATGTAAATTTTTCTCGGAATACCTTGAAAAAATCTTCAAAATTTTATATAATAGCAAAAGAAAGCCAAAGAATATTCTTGGAGGATATATAAAAGATGAAAGCTTTTTTTCACGATTACTTATATAGCTCGGTAAAAATGCTCGTCAACCAGTTGGCAATTTCGATTTTCGGTATCGTTTTGGCAATGGCGGCGTTGGCGGCAAACAGTGATACGTTAACCATTGTGGTCAGCGTATTCTCAATTCTGTTTTACCTTTTCTTGATCTACACAATGTCGTGGGAGATCGGAGCAAAGGACCGCATTTCCGTGGATATCGGAAAGAAGCCGTACCGTCCGCACACGGGACTTTTGGTGGCTCTCGTTGCGAATATTCCCAATTTCATCGTTGCCATTTTGTATTCGATTGGATATTCGTCGATGGGAACGAAAACGTGGGCAGGCTCGATGAATGCCGTGCTGACGACGCTGTCGGCACTGGGTGAGGGAATGTATCGCGGACTTTTGACGGTATTGACGATCGGAGACGTTCCGGTATTCCGTTTTTGGTGGAGCTATTTTCTGATCATTCTTCCCAGCCTTTTGGCGGCGTGGATCGCCTACTTTGCAGGCTTTAAGAATTTCAGACTGGTCGCAAACTATTTCAATAAAAAGCCCGATCAGGGAAAAAAGAAATAAA
>JAZOSZ010000296.1:0-3811 GCA_045657365.1 Eubacteriales bacterium | reverse complement strand
GCGTAGATATTGGCACGGATCGCACTTTCGGGCCAGGTGGGATAAATTTCGCTCGACGCCACGTTGGCAATATAGTCTACGAAAGGAACGGTGACGTTGGGGGCGTTTTGGGTGGGCGCACCGAGATGCACGGTGATCATTTCGGGAATGTAGGGAAGTCTTGCGTTCATTCTTTCACCTCCGATCAGAGATCCGCCGCGGGCGGTTCGGGAATCAGAGTGGCGGGATTTTCTCCGATGACGTCGCCGAAGAGTGCGGGAGAGGGAATCATCACCGCAGGTTGAATCGAGAGAATTGAGGGGAAGATCGGGACGTTCTCAAAGCTCAACGGTTGATAGCCGTCTTTGACAACGTCGACGCGATAGACCGCGTAGGGAGTGCCGCCGTTTGGTGTCTCGGATTCTGAACGCGGTGGCGTGGGGAGGGGGATTTTTTCGGTCTGACCGTCGCGGTTGGTTCTCATAGAATAAAGCACGCCCGCGTTCTCGGACGTCTCCCCGCGAATATTGACGGTGGCACCCTCCAAGGGGATCGCTCCCCGTGCCGTAGTGGCCTTGACAATCAGATAGCCGATGGAATCGGTGCTTTGCGGTGTGGAATTCATCGTAATACCCCTTTCTTTGTTGCTTTTTTACTGACCTTACGAAAAGCAAAGCTTTCTTTGCCAATATATGCAAAAAGACCGCTAAAGCGTTATAAAATTCCCAGACGCGCGATAGCGCCCGACGCACAAAGAAGCTTTCCGTGTTCCGAAAGATGCAGAGAAAGCTCCTCGCCCGACTCTGATGTACCGTATTCGTTCAGAAAAGAATATTCGTTCGGGAGAAAATCGTCAGCACGCGGTGTTTTTTCAAAAAAGAGGTAATAGCGACCGTGATCGGAACGGTAAGCTTCGCTGTTTCCGGAATAATTCATCGAAAGAAGCCGTCGGCAGACGCAAAGCATCGCGTCCAGACTGTCAAAGCCGAAGGCGGCGGTATGCCCGCCACACGCCGAGTGGCGGCAGGAATGTTTGCTTGAGAGGTTCACGTCATCTTCCTCCTCATCGTCCGAAATTTCGTCGGAATCGCAATCAAAATCTTCCTCATCTTCGGGAATACAGTGGCAATCGTAGGGAAGTATTCCGATCTTTGTCACAAACAGCTCGCATCCACCCTCGCGGGACGGATAAAGCTGTACGAGAACGCGGTGTCCGTCGGTGTCAAAGCCCGTGGTGTGCTTGGCACGCCGAAGAAGTTCCCAAAACATTCGTTTGGTTTCGGTATTGGCGTAGTCCAGCTCGCTCTCGTCCATTTCAAACTCGGCAAGATCTTCGTGCGTGAGAATGATCTTCAGCTTTCCTTCGTCAATGCGGATCAGTTCCATTTTCAGTTCCTCCTGGGGGAAAAATCCCTTTGATACAATTATAATCGGTCGGGGGGAAAAATGGTACCCCTAAAATAATGGAAATTTTAGAGGCGGATATTGACGGAAAGCGACGATGCGTGGTATAATATAAGTGACAAGTCTTGTTAAGAAAGGAGATCGCTATGAAGTATAATGAAAATACCTGTGCTATAGAAACGTCGGTGCGATCTCTTTGCGAGCGCGCTTGTCACAGCGGAGATCTCGGCGTCTTTTTCAGCGCCGACGGAGATACGTCGGTCGACGGCGGCGCGATTCACCGCAAGCTTCAGGCAGAGTCGGGTGCGTACTATCAGCCCGAGGTTTCACTGACGAATACGACACTTTTCAACGGAATTTATTTTACCGTCAGCGGAAGAGCCGACGGCGTTATCCGTCACCCTGACGGCGTTGAGGTCGATGAAATCAAGTGCGTCCACGGATATGACTTTTTTATGCCGCCCAAAGAGGTCTTTTTGGCGCAAATGAAGTGCTATGCCTATTTTCTGGCTTTGCGAGAGGAGCTTCCCGAAATTCGGGGAAGACTGACCTATTATCACGTTGAATCCAAAAAAATCAAATATTTTCACTATTCCTTTTCTCTCGAAGAGCTTCGCCTGTTTTATGAGAATCTGCTTGGCAGAGTGGTTCGCTTTGCGCATCTTCTGGTGAAGCGGCAGGTCGAAACGATGCCTTCGGCGGCGTGGGTGAAATTCCCCTATACCGAGCTTCGTGAGGGGCAGGAACTGATGATTCGAGAGAGCTATCGCGCGATTCGGAAAGGCAAGCGTCTCTTTGTCGAAGCTCCTACGGGAACGGGAAAAACGATGTCTTCCCTCTATCCCGCCGTGCGTGCGCTCGGAAACGGAGAGGTTGATAAGATTTTTTATCTGACCGCGAAGGCAAGCACGAGAAGAGAGGCGTACCGCGCCGCAAATCTTTTGTTTGAGGCGGGCGCGAAGATTCGAGTGGCTGTGATCACGGCAAAGGAACAGCTTTGCACCTGCCACGGAGGAATGAAGAGCGCGGAGGGAAAAAGTCAGTGTAACGGAGAGGACTGCGAACGCGCAAGAGGCTATTACGACCGTTTACCTGCGGCGCTTCTTGAGCTTCTCGAATCACGGAACGGATTTTCACGGCAGATTATTTGCGAGGTCGCGAAAAAGCATAACATTTGTCCCTATGAATTTTCGCTCGACCTTTCGGAATATTGCGATATTGTGATTTGTGACTATAATTACGCCTTTGATCCGTCGGTTTATTTCCGTCGGTATTTCGGTGAGGGGGGAAAACGCGAAAAATACGTTTTTCTCATTGATGAGGCGCACAATCTTGCCGACCGTGCGCGCGATATGTATTCGGCGGTGCTTTGCCGTTCTGAATTTCAGACGGTGCTTGCCAAGCTTCCTGCCGAGGAAAAAACTCTGGTGGATTGGACTTATGCGGCAGAAATGGCAATCGGACGCTTGCGCGCGCTTTGCCGTGAGGAGATCGTCAAGGACGCCGACGGGAATGAGCGTGGCTTTTATCTTTGCCGTGCGCCTCTGGAAAATCTGAATACCGAGCTGGAAATTTTCCGAAAGAGAATCGATCCTTGGCTCAAAAAGAATCCCGACTCCCCCTATTGGGGATTGCTTTCCGAGCTTGCCTCGCGCGTGAGAAAATATCTTTCGGTCAACGAATTTTTTGAAGACGGATTTCTTTCTTACGTCGAGATTTTTGGGGGAGATCTTACCGTCAAGACCTACTGCCTTGACCCGTCTCCGATGATGAATACCCTTCTTTCGCGTGCCAAAGCAAGCATTTTGTTCTCGGCAACGATAACCCCGCCCGAATATTTCTGCGACGTGCTCGGCGGAGCCAAGCACGCCGAAAGCGTTTCACTCCCCTCGCCTTTTGACCCCGAAAATTTATGCGTGACGGTGGCGGATTATCTGAGCGTTCGCTTCGATGACCGAGCCAAAAACGACGCGCGCTATGCGGCGGTCATTGCCGCAACGGTGAGCGTCAAGGCGGGAAATTATATTGCCTATTTCCCGTCCTATGAGCTTTTGGAGCGCGTTTGCGCGACCTTCTGCAAAAAGTACCCGAAGGTTGAGGTGATCGTCCAGAAGCAGGGAATGGGAGCAAAAGAAAAAGAAGAGTTTCTGCAAGCCTTCCGCGAGGATCGCGGAAAACTGAGAATCGGCTTTTGTGTGCTTGGCGGCGCCTTTTCCGAGGGGGTAGACCTTCCCGGAAGCCGTCTGATCGGTTCGATCGTCTTCGGTGTGGGAATCCCGGGACTTTCCAACGAGCGAAATATGATTCAGGAATATTTCGACCGCGAAGAGTCGCAGGGGTATGATTACGCCTATACCTATCCTGGCATGACGAGAGTCTTGCAGGCGGTCGGTCGCGTGATCCGTCAGGAGAGCGACCGAGGAATTGC
>JAZOSZ010000295.1:0-12229 GCA_045657365.1 Eubacteriales bacterium | reverse complement strand
CCACAACTCCTTGGCTCACAGAACGACATGGCTACGATCCGACTTAGGGGCGTCGGCGCAGATCGGAAAGTCCCATTTCCGCAAGGGCGCGTTCGGCGGTTTTCTTGCTGTTTCGTCCGATCAAAATCCGAGCATCGGGCTTCATCACACACCCCGACAAAACGACTTCCCACACCGACGCGGGGAAATCCTTTTGTGAATCGTTCTGTTGCGGTAAATATCCGATATCGCTCTGGCGGATTCCGTCCGAAAACAAAATTTCTCCCGCCTGCGGTGTTTTTAAATTCAGAAGCGCGCGCATCAGCGTGCTTTTTCCCGAGCCGTTGTCGCCCACGATGCAAAGACAGTCTCCCGCCTCTACCGTAAAGCTGACGTGTTCGCACACGGTTTGACCGTGGTATCCGAGCGAAACGTCGCGGCAGATCATTTGAGCCATAGTTTTTCCTTTCCGCGTCAGGACGCCAACAGTCCGCGCAGAGTTTCGAGATTTTCTTTCATTACATTCAAATAGTCCGCGCCGCCGTCGATCTCGGTTTTGCTCACCGATTGCATCGAATTCAGCCGGAGAATCGTTTGATCCTTGTCACGGGACGCCGCGCGAACACTTTCGGCAAGCCGCCGGTCGGAACGCTCACTCACGGCAATCGCGCGAAGTGAATGCTCGTCCAGCGGCTTTGCCAAACGAAGAATCGTGTCGGGCGACGCATTGGCATCGGTCGAACAACCTTCAAAAGCGGCAATATAGCGAATTCCGTAATCCTCGGCAAGATAGACGAAGGGAAAACGGTCGGCACACAGCATCATAGGATCGTCCACCGAAGAAACAAGCGCCGCATATTCTTCATCGAGCGCCGAAAGAGACGCCGAATATTGCGTCAGATTCTCGCGGTAATACTCGCTTTTCTCCTCATCCAAGCGGCAAATCTGCTCGCAAAGATAGGAAGACGCGATTTTTGCGTTTTCAAGAGACAGCCAAAGATGCTCGTCCATCGCACCGTGCTCGTGAGTGTGATGCTCGAGCGTCGAATCCGAACAAATCTCGCGCAAACGAATCTCCGGAATCTCGGTCGTTTTCACATCCACCCGCGATTTCGAAGAATGAGCGCGGAGAGCGTCTTCCACCCAAGCATCCGATACGCCGCCCACAAAGAAAAAGAGATCGGCGGATGCAATTTTCATCATATCCTCTGCCGAAGGCTGATAGCTGTGAAGATCCGAACCGTTGGTGATCAGAAGCGAAAGCTCGACCGAATCGGAGTCACCAACGATATTTTTGACCCAATCGTACAAAGGGAACACGGTACAAACAATCCGGAGCTTGTCCGACGATTCCTTTTTCTGACAGCCAACGCAAAGAGGGAACACACAACAAAATACCAACAAAAGGGCAATCCAACGCTTCATTACCGTTTCTTCCCCCCAACTTGCTCTTTTTTCGCCTCGGAACAGGTGGCGCAAGCCCCCATCAGAACGGTTTCTTCCTCGTTGACCGAAAAATCGCTCGTCGAACGGATCGCCAGCAACAAATCCTCGGAAATTTTTTCATTGAGGTGAATCAGCTTGCCGCAATCCATACAACGAAGATGCAGATGCGAACGGCAATGCTCACGGTCGACGATCTGATAGAGAAACTGTCGACTGTGTCCCTTCACAAACCGCTTGACCGAGCCTTCTTCCACAAGCCTCGTGATCAGACGGTACACCGTGCTGGTCGCGGGAACCTTTTGAGCATTGGTTTTCTGCAATTCGCAAACGATCTCCTCAACCGTAAAGGACTCCTCACGGTGCTCACGCAAAAAGTCAATCAAATATTTCTTTTGTTCGGTTGCGTACTGTGCCATATTCTCCCCCAAAAATGAGAATTACTCTCAAATTACTTTCTTATTATACACACAGAACCCCCGATTGTCAAGCCTAAATACAAAAAAAGAAGGTTTCGGGAGAAAAAATCTCCCGAAAACCTTCTTCTTTACGATTGAGTGGTACGAATCAGCGCGTGAAGCATCAGCGCGGTATCCCCGCGCGTCAGCGGGGACAGCGGAGAAACGCTTCCGTCCGAAACGGGAAGGATTCCCATCGCACTCAGCGAATACACCGAGGGGGCAGCCCACGCGGGAATTTCTTCGGAATCCTCAAAAATCGGCGTTACGGTCGGCGTAGCGGCATCGATCATATTGCCGAGAATGACTGCCGCCTCGGCACGGGTAATTTCACGGTTCGGAGAAAATTTGAGCTTACCTTCGGAGGTCAGCTCACCGTGCAGATAGCCAAGCTCGTACGCCGTAGCAACGAAATTTCGCATTTCCAACGGCATCTCGGACGCGTCGGCAAACACACTTGCGTCAGCCGCCGCCACTTCGGTAATGCCAAGCGATTTCATCGCCATCATCACGAATTCTCCGCGCGTCACACTCTGCATTGGGTAAAAATAGAGAGAGTTTTCCACCTGCGTTCCACTCATTACCCCCACCTCGGTCATCACAAGCGCGGCGTGGTGGCAGGGAAGATTCTGTAAATCGGCGTAGCTGACGGCGCTCGAGGGAGTCAGTACCGAAAGAGAAACCGTGGCAGACGCGCTGTAATTTCCGTAACGGTCGCGCGCCACATAAGTAAAGGAATCCTTGCCCGTTGCCCCCGTCTTCGGCAGATAAGTATATTCGCCCGTATGACGGTCGGTCAGAATCAAAACTCCCGACGACGGATAGGAAACGATCTCCACGATCGTTTCGTCACCCTCGGGATCGTAGCAGGGAAGCGTTCCGTACAACGTAACGTTTCGGTGCGTACTGACGTTGAGCGACGCCTTCGGAACAAGACTCAGCGTCGGGGCTTGGTTGGCTTTGTCCAAAAGATAAAGACGGCAGGTCATTTCCACGGGCGAGGAGCCAACGCGAAACCGAAAGGACGAGGTCGCGATCCCGGCGTTACTTGCTACGTAGGAAAGCAGAGAAAGATTGTCACCCCGAATCGTCTGACCGTTGCCGACAACGACCGAACCGAGCCGAAGCTCGCCATCCGCGATCGGCGGAACCTGCGTCACCGTAATCTCCGACACGCGCGCAAGATTCATCGCGCGTGCAAAATCATCGTGTGCAAATATAATGGCGTTGCCCTTCACGCCCGCCTTTGCCATCGAATTTTCCTCGGCAATGACGCACAGCGCGGGCGAGATCGGATCGGTATCGTTTACGGTACGTACCGCCACGGAAATGGCGGACGTTCCCAGAAGCACCAAACAAAGAAAGCCTGCGGAAAGCAATACCCCGCGCCACGGTTTTGTTTTCTTCTTACGTTCCATATTCGTCCCCCTTGATCAGAAAAATCATTCTTCACCATAAGTGTATCGGGAATCGGGAAAAATTATGACTTTTTTTCGATTTTTTCCAAACGGGCGCGTATTCATATAAAATTCATAAAAAAGTGACTTTTTTCGCTTGTTCCCCGAAGAAAAATCGAGTATAATAAAACGGTAATTTTAAAAAGGAGAAGCACTATGAATTTTTTTGAAACTCTTGTCACTAAGCTTGGCGATTTTTTCATCAGCTTCGGCGGAAAACTGATTGCAGCACTTCTGGTATTGACAATCGGGTTCACTCTGATCAAATTGGTCATGAGAATGCTCCGCAAGAAAAAACTGGGAAAGTACGAAGATCCTACCGTACATCACTTTCTTCTGAATATCGTAAAAACAGCACTTTACATTCTTCTCGTCGTGACCGTCATCGCCATTCTCGGCGTTCCGATGGCGTCGATGGTTGCCGTCATCGCGTCGGCAGGCGTTGCTATCGGTCTGGCGTTGCAGGGCTCGCTGAGCAATCTGGCAGGCGGTATAATGATCCTCATTTTCCGTCCCTTCAAGCTCGACGATTATATTGATGCTTCGGGATTTTCGGGCACAGTCGTCGATATCGGAATTTTCTATACCACGCTGCGTACGCCCGATAATAAATCGATCACCATTCCCAACGGCTCGCTGATGAATGACAACGTCATCAATTATTCGGTACATAAAACCCGACGTCTTGATTTTACCTTCAATACCGCGTATGGAACCGACGTAGAGCGCATCAAAGCGATTCTTCTGGAAGAAGCGGCAAAGCACGAAATGACGCTCAAGGATCCCGCCCCCTTTGCAAGACTTTCCAAGCAAAGCGAACATAGCCTCACCTTTACGCTCCGCGTCTGGGTAGAGAGCGCCAACTATTGGACGCTCAACTTTGATCTTCTCGAAGCAATCAATACCCGTCTGGCAGACGAAGGCATCGAAATTCCCTTCAATCAGCTCGACGTCCATGTGAAAAATAAATAAAAATCAATGCCCGAACTCATTTCTGAGTTCGGGCATCTTTTATTTACTTTGTAAATTCATACACGGTACTTACCGTTGCGTTGGCTGTTTGGTAGGTCATCGTCATTTTTTGAATTGCCGAAGAATCATATTCCACCACCAGCTTCATATCGTTGACTGTTTTTTCCGTTCCCAAGAAATCAGATACAAGCACTACATCCGCCGTAAATTTACCGTTGTCCGCTTGTGCGTTTTTAAAATAAGCTTCGCGGAAATCAAAACCGCCCTTAAGCTCGGTGTACGAGGGAATCGTAACGTCTTCATGATCTACTTTGGTAATTTTTCCGTTTTCTACCGTAGCAGTTCCTGAAACGGTTTTCTTATCGTTGGGAGACGCATTTTCCAAATTTCCGTCCACAGGAAGAAGATTCAACTGCTCCACGGAATACTCCACCGAAACGTCCGTCAGAACATAGCTTGCTTTTAATTCAAACGAATTTGTCGTGGTGGTAATATTAAGCTTTACCTTCTTGTAGCTTTGATTAGAAAGCTCGTTGAGAAGCTCGCAGGGCGTTTTTTCTTCGTTTTCTTCGTTTTCTTCGTTTTTCTCATTGTCTGCGTTTTGCTCGGTCTGATCATTCTGACCATTTTTGTTGTCGTTTGCCGCACCGTCACAAGCAATCAGACAACCAAGGAGAACGAAGATCAAAATCATAGAAAGAATAGAAAGGATTATTTTTTTCATTTTACGTCATCTCCTTACATCCAAAACTTTTTCTTGAGCAAGAACCACAGCGCCGCGACAAAGGAAAATCCTACGGTAGCAAGCGGAGCAAACGCAAGCTCTGTTGCTTCAGAAAGTTCATTGTTTGCCGTTTCTGCTTGCGCGTTATACTCATTGATCATTTGCTGTACTGCCGAAAATTCCACCGCAACATTCGATTTTTCCGAATCGGAGAGCGAAGAATAGGTCTGCAACAAGGCATACAATTCAGCATACGTCGTTGCGGCATCGGCATTTTCCGTCAGTGCCGAAAATTCGTCCTTAAATTTCTGATCTAAACCGAGTGCCGTTCCCGCATCGGTTTTCGTATCCGTTACCGTACAATGATCGCATTTTGCCGTTTTCGTTCCGTCCTGCTGATAGGTAGCATCACCGTTGGAACGGTAATTGGTAAACGAGTGTTCGGCACAACTGCCGTATTCAAACACTTGAGTGCCTTTTTCTCCGCACAAGCAGCTATAATAATACGTTGCTTTGCTCTGACACGTTGCGTCGGTTGCTTTGTATTGAGCGTCGGAGTTTTGCTGATCGAAGACGTGTATGTGCTGCACCACCTCTTGCCATACGGCGTACAAAGTTACGTTGGATTCATCGGTGTATGCTTCACCCGCAGAATAATCTGCGCTCGCGGCGTCATCGCTCGTTGCCCAACCCACGAAGGTGTAACCCTCTCGTGTGGGGATTGCCGACGAAAGAGTCAGCTCTACTCCGTAAGCCTTTGTTTGCGAAGAAGGCGCACCATTTCCGCCATTGGCGTCGTAAGTAACTGTGTAGGTATTCTGACTCCATACAGCGTACAGCGTCGTGTCAGCATCTTCCGTAAAAGTTGCTCCCGCAGAGTAGTCTGCCGCCGTTGCGTCATCGCTCGTTGCCCAACCCACGAAGGTGTAACCCTCTCGTACGGGAATCTCCGACGAAAGAGTCAGATCAGTTCCGTGCACCTTAGTCTGCCAAGAAGGTGCGTCACTGCCGCCATTGGCATCGTAAATAACGAAATATTCTGTAACACGCCATACCGCATACAATTTAATAGAAGAATTAAAAGTATAAGTACTGCCTGCTCTGTATCCAATACCAACAGAATTACTACTTGCCGACCAGCCAACAAACGTATATCCTTCTCGAACAGGAATTACAGAAGAAAGTGTCAAGTCTATTCCATAGAGCTTGATCTGCGCAGAAGGCGCGTTACTTCCACCATTGGCATCGTAGATAACCGTATAGGTGTTTTGACTCCATACGGCATACAAGGTTACGCCAACATTGTTTTCATATAGTTCACCCGCTTGATATTGTGCCGTCGTTGCATTGCTGCTTGTTGCCCAACCCATAAAGGTATACCCGGAGCGAGTAGGAATTACAGAAGTCAAGGTCAAATTGATTCCGTGGTATTTCGTTTGAGGCAAAGGAGCATTGCTTCCGCCGTTGGCGTTATAAATTACCGCATAACCATTGGGACTCCATACAGCATATAAAGTGACTCCACAATTCAAAGAATAGGTGTCGCCAGGCTGATAGGTAGCAGTTGTCGCCGTACTGCTTGTTGCCCAACCGAGGAAGGTATATCCCGTGCGCCATGGTTGTGCCGAAGACAACGTCAAATTCGTTCCGTAATATCTTATTTGAGACGAAGGTGCGTCATATCCGCCATTGGCATCGTAGGTTATCGTATATGTAATTTGACTCCATACAGCATACAAAGTTATATTTGCATTACCGCTATATGAACTTCCGGGATAATAATCAGGTCTGGTCGCCGTACTGCTTGTCGCCCAACCGAGGAAGGTATATCCCGTGCGCCAGGGTTGTGCCGAAGACAACGTCAAATTCGTTCCGTAATATTTTGTTTGAGCCGAAGGCGCGTCATATCCGCCATTGGCGTTGTAACTTATAGTATAAGAATCTGCTGTTACCGTTACAGGAATAGCAACAGATGCCACAATGTTCTGACTGCTCGAATACATTTCATGCAAATTCATAGTAATTGTAGTCGTTCCAACTTTGAGTCCTTTTACCGAAAAAACATAATTACCATCAACCCAGCTTCCGCTCACTTTTTCTATGATAGAAGAATCGTAGGAATAGGTTATTCCCATTTTTCCGGGATAACCGCCCGTCGGTATATAAGAAATGGTTTGTTGATTTGTTTCATTTAAATTTAGATATACGCTATTAACAGATGGAACCAATGTAGCATCATATACCATATCGTAATATAGCGTAACGCTATCATTAATATCCCCGGATATGGTTACTATTCCCGTGTATCGTCCTTCCTTCCAGCGTTTTATACCGATATAGCTTTCATCCGTGGAATCCGTGTTACTGTGCTCCAATGCCCCATCGGGACCATAGATCGCCATAGACGCTGTATAAGATTTATTGACAATACTATCTATCCCTATGCCAGTATTTGCGTCGACCAACTCATAGTTTAAGTACGCCCAATTTCCGGACACTACCTGGCCTATCGACTCTGTCATAGCCTCATTGGAAATCCAAGTTTTTAGTTGAATAGAAACACCTGCTCCGACTTTTCTATTATTCCAACACTCCAACAATTTACTTCTTGTAGCAGGTCCCACACTACCGTCAACAGTTAATCCATAATCGCTTTGAAATTTTTTTATTAAATCTCGTGACGAGGGGCCAAAAGATCCGTCAATAGATATGTCATAGCCAAGCTGATAAAGAACCGCCTGAATCCAACGAACATCATCGCCCGTCATTGTTCCGGAAGATTTATAAACAATATCCCGCGAAGGACTCGGATAATTGTCGGGGTTAGTATGGTCAAACGGTGTTCCTGAACCAGTAAGATGTATTGCATAAACGACCACTGCACTTGAACTAGGTTGAATAATCTCTTTATTTTTTGCAGAATTGTGAGCGTATACCAGTATTCGTCCTTTGCTATCATTTTCTCCCGAGTAAATCATAGCATGACCACTTGAAGAGCTTCCGCTTTTGTTTTCCCATATTATAATATCGCCTTTAGATAAAATCTTACTAAATGAAGCAGCTGTTAAGCACGAACTGGATGACCATCCAGTACAAGATATTTTTTCTCCGTATTCCTGCAACTGTCTTCCTAGTTGTCTAGCATTAACATTATAAACCGCCGTAAATCCTCCTGCTTTTAAACAATCCGATACAAATTCTGCGCAAAGTCCTTTTCCATCGTTCCAATGCTTCTTTGCGTATTCAATAGCCGCATCTGGGTCGTATGTAGTGTTTGCCGAAATTACAATCGTGCTTATTGGCAGTATCGCCACCACCATCATAACCACCAAAATCACAGACAAAAAACGCGTCAAGAATCTTTTTTTCATTTTCTCAAAATCTCCTTCCTAAAACAAAAAAGGCGCTAACCGAAGTTAACGCCTAAAAATGCAAACTCCGAATTGTCGCCAAACAAAATTGTATAGGATAAATACGAACCAAATATGTAAAATATCTCACCTATGGAATTTGCATTTTTATCAAATTCAAAAGTGAGATAAAATAGAACACAAAAAGGGTATAATACGCCTTTTGCAAAAAAGTTCGTCTTATACTTATCATATACAATTTTGTTTGGCAAAAAAATTATATCATATTTTTCCATTCTTTGCAAGTATTCCAAAAAATTTTATCTGCTCGCCCGAATCAGACAAAATGCGCAAAGGGAAAAGAGTATAATAAATTCAGAACGAAAAAGGAGTTTGGTTATGGGCGAGAGCGTTTACGTCGATCTGTTTTTTCTGATCAATTTCAGTATGGATTTTCTTTGCTTTTTTCTGAGCGCGCGTCTTTTGCACCGCAATTTTTTGCTCCCCCGCGTGCTGATTGCTTCCATTTTGGGAGGAATTTACGCCGATCTTGCTCTCTTTTTTACGGTCGGGCGGGCGCTGTCTCTCGTCATCGACGTCGGCGTTTGCGCTCTGATGTGTCTGATCGCCTTCGGCGAACGAACGCAACTGCGGCGTCTTCCTCTTTACATAGCCGTCTATTTTGCCGTATCCATGGCGCTCGGCGGAATGATGACGGCGCTTTTTCAGCTCTTCAACCGCTCGTCCTTTCTCGCGAACGCCGATGTGGGAGAGGGGGACGGGATCTCGGTCTGGAGCTTTTTCCTTTTGGCTCTGATCAGCGGACTCATCACGCTCCTCGGCGGTCGCTTTTTCCGTAAAAAATGCACGCAGACCGACGCTCTCATCGAAGTCGTTTACGAGAGCCGTTCACTTCTTCTGCACGCGATGAGTGACAGCGGAAATCTTCTGCGCGAGCCGATCAGCGGTAAGCTCTGTATCGTGGCAGACCTCGGCGCCATGGAAAAAATTCTCCCGAGAGAAATCGTTCTTGCCGCGCGCACAACGCCTGCGGCAATCGAAAAGATCCCCGCCCGATACGCGGGACGCGTACGGATCGTGCCGACCAACACGGCGTCGGGACAGAGAATTCTGCTTGCGATCCGTCCCGAACGAATTCTTCTTCGCTCCGAGAAGGATTCTCATCCCATCGATGCGATGATCGTCCTCTCGGAGCTTGGCAAAACGGCGGACGGAAAAGAAGCGCTCCTTCCGTCACAGCTTTTGGTATAATCATCACCCCCAAAGGAAAGGAATCTATATCATGAAACAAATATTGGAATCAAGCAAATCTCTCTTAAAAAAAGGATGGCTCTCGGCAAAGCGAATTGCGACAACGCTCCAAAAAAAGCTTTCCGAAGGGATTCTTCGCATTCGGCGCTGGCTCTGGCGGCGTCGCGGCGGCGTCTATTACGTCGGCGGCTCCGAGGTTCTTCCCGCGCCGCTGAGCCGCGAGGAAGAAGCCGCGCTCGTCCTTCGCCTGCCGAGCGACGAGGTCGCTCGCCAACTGCTCATCGAGCACAATCTTCGCCTTGTCGTATATATTGCCAAACGCTTTGAAAACACGGGCGCAGGGCTCGAGGATCTCGTATCGATCGGGACGATCGGTCTGATCAAGGCGATCAACACCTTCCGCGCCGACAAAAATATCAAGCTGGCAACCTACGCTTCGCGGTGTATTGAAAATGAAATTTTAATGTATCTTCGCAAGCATTCGGGAACGCGTACCGAGATTTCGATTGACGAGCCGCTCAACACCGATTGGGACGGCAACGAACTGCTTCTTTCGGATATTCTCGGCAACGACGAAGACGTGATTGCCAATGAAATCGAAAAAATGGAAGAACGAAGACTTCTTCGCAACGCGGTAGCGGGACTGCCCCCGCGGGAACGCGAAATCATCGAGATGCGTTACGGAATGCGCGCAGAAAAAGAGCTGACGCAAAAAGAGGTTGCCGACCGTCTCGGAATTTCACAATCCTATATTTCGCGTCTGGAAAAGAAGATTATTTCCCGTTTACGGGAAGAAATCGAAGCGGATTTTTAAGGATTTTTCGTCAAAAAGCAAAAAAAATTAAAAAATTTGAAAAAAACTCTTGCTTTTTAAAAAAGGGTGTGTTATAATGTACTATGTTTGCAACCGATGTCAAAGAACATCGGAATATTAGAAACGAGGTAAAAATCATGAAAGCAGGAATTCATCCGAATTACGAAGAGTGCGTGATCCGTTGCGCTTGCGGCGAAACCGTAACCACCAAGTCTACCAAGGGCGGCGAAATCCGCGTTGAAATTTGTTCCAAGTGCCACCCCTTCTTCACGGGCAAGCAGAAGTTCGTTGACGTCGGCGGACGCGTTGACAAGTTCAAGAAGAGACTGGAAAGCGTTGGCAAGTAATTCAAACAGAAATTTTGCAAAAGGCAAGCAGGTGCAACGGTACTCGCTTGCCTTTATTGCTTGATCCCTCTTGAAAGGAGAACCCAATGGACGAACAAAAGAAACTCATCGACCGCGCCGTGCTTTGCGGTCTGGTCTGGGGACGCGAAACGCAGGAAAGCGTGGATCGCAGTCTTGACGAGCTGGAAGGACTTCTGACCACCGCGGGCGGTGTTGCCGTGGCGCGTCTGACACAAAGCAAAGAAGCCCCCGATACGCGCACGATGATCGGAAGCGGAAAAGCGGCGGAGCTTGCCTATCTTTGTGCCTGTAACGACGTCACGCTCGTCGTCTTTGACTGTGAGCTCTCTCCCTCTCAGATCCGCAATCTCGAGGACATCGTCGGAAATGAGATCCGCGTCATCGACCGCTCCATGCTGATTCTCGATATTTTTGCCCTTCACGCCGTCACGGGAGAAGGAAAGCTTCAGGTCGAGCTTGCTCAGCTCAAATATACGGCGCCCCGCCTTGTGGGACACGGTACCGAGCTGTCGCGTCTGGGCGGAGGTATCGGAACGAGAGGTCCCGGTGAATCGAAGCTTGAAACCGACCGCCGACACATGAACCGTCGCATTCAGGCGCTCGAAGGACAGATTGCCGCAATGGATAAAAACCGCAAAACGATGCGCGCGGCGCGGGAGCGGAGCGGAATTCCGACGGTTGCCATCGTCGGCTATACGAATGCGGGAAAATCCACGCTTCTCAACCGCCTGACCGATGCGGGCATTCTCGCCGAGGACAAGCTCTTTGCCACCCTCGATCCCACGACAAGAAAATATCTGCTCCCCTCGGGAGAAGCCGTACTTCTGACCGACACGGTCGGCTTTATCAATAAGCTCCCGCACCACCTGATCCGTGCCTTTCGTTCGACGCTCGAGGAAGCTTGTATGGCGGACATTCTGCTGATTCTCACCGACGCCTCGAATCCGCAATTTCGCGAGCAGCTCGCGGTCACCGAGAACCTTCTCGAGGAGCTTGGTGCTTCGGGCAAGCCGACGCTCTACGTCTTTAACAAATGCGATCTTGGTATGGCAGAAATTGGTCGAATCGGTGTGGCGGCGCCGTCGGAAAATGTCGTCTTTATTTCGGCGCAAACAGGGCAGGGAATCGAAGGACTGATCGCCAAGCTCGAAGCAATCGTTTCGGACGGAAAGCGGAAGATCACCTATTTTATCCCCAACAGCGACGGCGGCGCGTTGAATACTCTTTATCGATTCGCCACGGTCGAAAGCGTGGACTACGGCGCGGACGGAATGACCGTCGTCGCCCTTGCCGACGCCAAAGCGCGCGGAATGATGCGAAAATACGCACAGGACGATGTCCCCCTGTCTGAAGAAGAAGATTTTTAATTTTAGCGGAAAAGCTTGGCTTTTC
>JAZOSZ010000294.1:0-3960 GCA_045657365.1 Eubacteriales bacterium | reverse complement strand
GTCAATCGTCAGCTCCATTTCGATCGGAGTGTCCCACACCTTGCCCGCAGGATCCTCACTCAGACGGAGAAAGACGCCAAGTCTTCCGTACGATGCCACCGTGACACCGCAACCGAGCGTAAGAATACTCGGGAAAACGCCGAGCTTATCAAAGAGCTTCGGCTCGGTCCAACTTTTTCCTTCGTCATAGGAATAAACGATATACGACGGCATCTTACTGCCCGTACGCAAAATCATCGCAAGACTTCCGTCGGGCAAAAATCCCATTCTCGGCTCGGAGAAGCCTTCAAAATCCTTGATGTGATCGGCGTGCGTTCTGTGAACGTATTCAAACACCTCGTCGTTGATCGGTACATAGGACTGTGCCACCCAAGTTGCGCCGTCATCGTCCGAGCGGAACACGTACGCGCTGTCCATATGCGAATATTTCGTAATCTCTCCTGTCACGGGATCCACGCCAGACGCATAGGTGCAAAAAAACAGCGAACCGTTTCTCTCGATAACCGCCCTGCTCTGAATCGCAAAATTTCTGCCGTAGGTCGCGGCAAGCCTTCTTCCCTTGCTCGGATATACCAGCATCGGCGCATCCTTCCAAAGGATCTTGGAACGGATTTTTTCTTCCTTTCCCGTCACGGAGTCAATCTTAACCGTCGTACATTCCATTGGAAATTCCTTGACGACGTTCGCATAGTACAGCTCCCCAAACAGCTCCGCATAAACACTCTTCCCTGTCACGGGAATCTTTTGATCCTCATACTTTTCAATCCAATCGGTCGCATCGATTCCGCTCTCCTCAAGTTCAAAACCGCCAAAATACCGTCCGTCCGAGAAACGCACCCGATCGTAGATCGGAATCGCATCGGCGGGGGCGGGAACCGTCCAATGCTCCCCGTCGGAAGAGAGGGCGGAACTGTGATCGTCAAGCTCCGAATAATCTTCGATCTTATCGTTGCCAAGTTCCCACGAGTAGTAAATATCTCCCCCCATCGTACGGCGTAACTGTGTAAACTGATATGGCCCCCAACCAAGCTCGCGATAAGTTCTTCCCGAATCAAAGATCACCTGCGCGTCCCCCAAAACAACGTCCCAGTTTTTCATCGGCAGCTCCTTTAAAAATCAATCTTGTTAAAATTCTTCTTTTTGGGAACGATTTCTCCGCCTTCCAGCGCCTTGAGAAATCCCTTTCCCGTATAAACCATTCTTCCGAAATACGTCCCGCCATTTCCTGCCGCAACGAGCGTTCCCTCACTGCCCTTGCAAAGCACCTCGCAACGGTCGGGGTTCACGAGCAAAATTTTAACGCTGTCGTCTCCCGCGGCAATCTCGGGAAGACGTAGCTCCTTCACTTTGGGCTGAAGATTAAAGGCTTCTGCCATTTTCCCCGAAAATGCGGTGGGAACGATCATTTTGATCACGTCTCTCTGCTCGTACTGAATTTTGACCGATTTGTTTTTCGGTGTGACAAAGCAAACCTCATAGCGGCGTCCGTTTGCCGTAAATTCAAAGTCGGGATTCCCGTCATTCCAAGAAAAGGCTTTTCCCAAAGAGCGATGACACTTGAGGCGGTATTTCGATTGATCGCAAATTTTTTTGAGTTCCCTGACAAAGGAGGCTCTCCGTCTGTGCTTTTTGGTCAAAAGCACAAGGGCAAAGATCACGATTGCGATTGCGGCAATCACCTTGACGATTGCCACGGGAAACCACAAAAAGATCATCACCAAAAGAATGCCACCCATTGCAGCAAACACAGCAAGAAGTAAAACGTATACCAAACGCCAGACAATCAACTCGATTTTTTCTCTCAGAGAAAGCACATCTTTTTTCGCCATATTGTTGTTTTTCATACTTATTTCTCCGTTTTTATCTGTCTTCCACGAGCCAAACGAGCATTTCACTATCGCCGCGATTGGCAACTTTTAAAAATCACGCAAAATCATTAGAAGGGACCCCTCGACGCACAGCGTTGAGGGGTCTTGTTTTTGATTTTTTACGGGGTCGGAGTTTTTCCGTCTACCCAGTCCATTCCCGAGCCGGATCCTGCATTTACGGGCAGAATCTTGATATCCGCCATAATCGGACGGTGTCCCGAGGACATATACATCAGCGCTTCGTTAATAAAGCGGTATGCCAGAGCCTCTGCCTGATCGGTGGGAAGGAGAATATGGTCGATGGGGTAATTGAACATCGTGTGATTCAAGGTTGCCTCACTGTAACCGCCACCCCAAGCCTCGGTGATATTACCGTTCTCATCTCTGAGGAGTCGGCTTGCCGAATCGAGCGTCGTGTTCGCGATCGTCGAGTTGAAGGTTCTGATCCATCCAGCCAGATTTTCACCGGGCGCAACGTTATACTTCGAGTTAAAGTCACCCATAATGAAGATCGGAACTCCTGCGTATATATTGGAAAGCTCATGATACAAACTGTTGATCACCTGTCCGTTATTCAAACCATTGACCAGCGTACCGGTACCTGCGTAGTGAATGTCCATAATAATGACCTTCGTGTTGGGATCGTCGATGCGGGAGAAGAGTCCCCAATACCAATCGTGCATTGCATTAAAGGTACCCTTGCCGGTAATGGGATCGTCGTTCTCGTCGGTATCAAGCTGCCAGAGGTCGGTTCGATAGAAAATGACTTCCATATTGCCGGGCTCACCCAGCATTGCGTATTTGGGCGCCAGACGTTCCTCAAGCGCGGTATACATATCCACGTTGACCGGGAAGTTTTCGTAGTAAGTATTCAGATCGCTATCTACGATATCTTTTTGCATTTCCTGCAAACCGATGAAATCGGGCAGGTACTTCAGATACATCTGCGACAGAATATCCATACGGTCGGTCCACTCGATGCCGTACTTCGACTCATAGCTGTATGCGTCCTGAATGACCGTCACGTTGTTGGACATAATACGAATGTTTGTACCTTCCGCGCGATCGATCAGGTACGAGGAGAAATCGAACGTCTCACTTTCATTCACCGTAGCGGCATTCGCCTGATACAGCTCCACCATCTTCTTCACTGCTTCGCTCGGAAGTAAATAATTTTCATAGGCAGCATACAGACAAGTACCGTCACTCTTGAGCTGGTAACTATCCAAAGCCAACGCTTCATACTGCGCTACGCTCTGCGAACGGGCCGTTTGTCCGATGACGATCTGATACGTCAAGTTCGTTCTCTTATCCTCAGCGATCCAATCGAGCTTATAGCCCGTATCCTCACCGATCTTCTTGATCAGATCCTCGGCAAAGTACCGGTCGATCACGTTATATTTTTTGGGAAGAATAATCACGTACTCGGAGAAATTGGCGCCGAGCAACGTTGCGTCACGGTAAGGATAGCTTTCAGGGTTGTAAACCTTCAGAATCTCTTTCGGAAGCTTTACTGTCTTTTTGCCCGTCAAAGGATTGGTCGTAATACAATTCATTTTAATCGACGCGAGGAATTCGTCCACCGCTTCCTGCACATTTGCCTTGAGGAAACCCGTCAGATGAATATTTCCTTTATTGTCTTCACGAATTACGTAGCCATTGTAGGTCAGCGAAGAAAGTTCCGTTCTCAGAACGTTTTTCGGCGTCTGACCGATGTAAATTGCACGCTCGGAAGCAGCAACGTTTGCGGCTGCTTTTACGACAAACGTTGCGCCCGTCTTCTCGCGCAGTGCCGTTGCCAATTCTTCCGCCATCGTTGCATACAGATAATCGTCACAAGCAACGATGACAAATTTTGCCGTGCCGGTCTCCGTCAGAACGATTTTTTCTTCGGGGATTGGCGTGGTGCTGCCACCCTCATTTTCGTTTCCGCCGGTGTTGCCGCCTTCGTTTTCGTTTCCGCCGGTGTTGCCGCCTTCGTTTTCGTTTCCGCCGGTGCTGCCGCCTTCGTTTTCATTTCCGCCGGTGCTGCCGCCTTCGTTTTCGTTTCCGCCGGTGCTGCCGCCTTCGTTTTCATTTCCGCCGGTGCTAC
>JAZOSZ010000293.1:0-2437 GCA_045657365.1 Eubacteriales bacterium | reverse complement strand
ACGCCGACGACCGAAAAGGACGGAACGCTGACCTACGTGTCGGGAAAGAATGAGCTTATCATTGATCTTACGGACGGTAAGGTGAGCGCAATCAATCTTATGAGAAAAACCAAATAACCCAATCGGTTGAATGGAAAATTGAATGGAACTTGAATGAAAAAGGGCTCGAAAGAGCCCTTTTTTCGAGCTCTTTTGCGGTATTTTTCGGAATTTTCGGGGGATAATAGGGATATGATGGTAAAATTAGCACTGTTCACAAATAATTAACAAAAAACTTTTGAAAAAGTCTTGACAAAACAGAGAAAAAATGATAAATTTTATACAGGATTTAGCACTCGATAAATTCAAGTGCTAAATTAAAATCAAAACAGCAGGGAGGAGACGAACGGTATGAGTGCCAAAAATCAAGAGCTGAGCGAACGCAAAAAGCTGATTTTGAAGACCCTTGTGGAAGCCCATATCGAGGGCGGAGAACCCGTTGGTTCCAAGTATATTATGCAGAATAACCTTCTCTCGTGTTCCTCTGCGACGATTCGTAACGAAATGGCAGAGCTTGAGCAGATGGGCTATCTCGTACAGCCTCACACTTCGGCGGGAAGAGTGCCAAGTGAGCTTGGGTATCGCTTTTACGTAGATTCCCTCGTGGAGCAGTATGCTAAGACCTCTCGCGAGGTCGTACAGATCAATCAGCTTCTCAAGGCGAAAATGGCGGAGATCGATCAGATTCTCGACACCGCGTCACGCTTGGCGTCAAGCATGACCAACTATACGGGAATTGCCATTAAGCCCAAGGCTTCGTCGGTGACGATGTCGAAATTTGAGGTCGTTTCGATTGATGAGCACACCTTTGCGATGCTGATGATTACCTCGGCAGGAACGGTGAAGACCAAGAAGGTCAAAATCCACGCGGAAGTGAGCGAGGACGGGCTGCGACGTCTTGCCGATCTCTTTAACGAGGTTTTGTGCGGACTGAGTGCCGATATGATTACGCTTCCTATTATTATGGAGCTTGAAAATGCAATGGGAGAAGATGCCTACCTGATCAATCCTGCAGTCAAGAGCGTTTATGAGGTGATGAACGAGATCGACGGCGGTGAGATGCGTCTGTCGGGCATCAACCACCTGTTGAAATATCCCGAGTATTCGGATACGCAGGAATTCGGGCAGTTGCTCGGTACGCTGGAGAGTCAGGATGAAATTCTTGATCTGGTATCCAGCTCCGAAAACGATGACATCAGCGTTCTGATCG
Organism: Eubacteriales bacterium; assembly: GCA_045657365.1. Lineage (GTDB taxonomy): Bacteria > Bacillota > Clostridia > Oscillospirales > CAG-272 > HGM12713. The sequence continues at coordinate 1,188 of JAZOSZ010000293.1, read as the reverse complement.
GTTCGGAAAGTCCCGTGAAGGTGATGAACAACTCGTCGCTTGTCTTCAAGCCGATCAAAAAGAACGGTCGTACGGTGGGCGTCATTGGCGTCCTCGGTCCGGGACGAATGAATTATAAGCAGGTACTTCAAACCATCGGAGAGATTACCGAAAGTATTTCGAGTATTATCGATGGGGAAGGTGCGCTGAACGAAATTGCAGAAAAAGGAGAAGGGAATGGATCAGAATAAGAACTTCGTCGAAGAAAACGAAGAGACGATAGAAGACGTGACCGAAGAGGTTGCGGAAGAAACTCTCGAAGAAGTGATTTCTTCGATGGCCGAGGATTCCGAACCCGAAGCGGAAAAGGAAGAATCCAAAGAGAAAGCCGAAAAGGAAACCGAAAAGGAAACCGAAAAGGAAGAGAAGCCTGCCAAGGCAGACAAAAAGAAGGTCAAGAAGCTGGAAGCCGAATTGGCTGACGTAAAAAAGGCGTTGACGCAAAAGGATGCGGAAAACGCTGACCTGAATGAAAAATATCTCAGACTTGCGGCAGAATACGATAATTTCAGAAAGCGGAGCGCGAAGGAGCGGGAAGGAATCTATGCCGATGCGTGCAGTGAGGTTCTTTCGCAGATCCTTCCGATTCTCGATACCTTGGAGCGTGCGGCGCAGTATTCTTCCGAGGAAGACGCCGAGACGCCGATGGGCAAAGGCTTGGCGCTGACGCTCAAGAGCTTTTCCGAAACTCTCGCAAAGCTCGGAGTGACCGAGATCGAGGCGCTTGGAAAGCCGTTTGACCCCAATTTCCACAATGCCGTAATGCACGTGGAAGATGAGAATGCCGGCGACGGAGAGATCGTAGAGGTCTTTATGAAGGGATACGCGAAAGGCGACAAGGTTCTTCGCTATTCAATGGTTAAGGTTGCAAACTAACCGAAATAAATCACGAAAATTATTAAGAAAACATCCCAAAGGAGGAATTTATTATGGGAAAAATTATTGGAATAGATTTGGGTACTACCAACTCTTGCGTTGCAGTGTTTGAGGGCGGCGAGCCTATCGTAATCCCCAATCCCGAAGGAGCGAGAACGACTCCTTCCGTCGTTGCTTTTACGAAGGCAGGCGAAAGAATGGTTGGTCAGGTGGCTAAGCGTCAGGCAATCACGAACCCCGACCGCACAAGTCGGATCGTAGCCATGTCGTTCT
>JAZOSZ010000292.1:0-2318 GCA_045657365.1 Eubacteriales bacterium | reverse complement strand
CCCGCCTTGCCAAAACTTTGCAGAGCATCCCCGATGGCAGAGAAGCGGATGATCGTATCGATTGCCTCACAGCGGCTCGCGCTCAGATAGGGCTTGAGAGCGCGAAGCAGACAAATGCGCGGATCGTTACTGCCGCCCTTCCCAATGCCGGAAAGTCCCGAAAGAAGTGGAGCGAGCGTCGCAAGCGCTTCGGGGGAAACGGCAGGCGGAGGAACTTCCGCGAGCGCCGCGGGCGGAGTTTCTTTTTCGGTTGGCACCGAAGTCGGCGGCGCTTTGCCGAGTGCCGCGGCAACCGTGGAGATCAGCTCGGGGTTGGCAAGAATCCGTTCCATGGCAGCCGAAAGATCGGGCGGAGCGCCCGACGTTGCCGTCGTTACGTTCGACGCGTTCTTTTCCTCCATTGCTTATTTCCGTCCTCTCTTGTTCGCCTCGTATTGCTCGGTAATACGGCGCAGATCCTCGTCCGTGGCGGAATTCAGCGCCGTGCGGATACTTTCGACACTCGACGGATCGATCTGAAATTCGGCGGGATTTATGCCGCTTTCGGCAACCAGACGCTGAATAAGAAGCGTCAGCTGACGGTCGTTCATCTTCAAAACCTTCTGTAAGGCGTCACGGTCCAACTGCATAGGGGTGTCCTCCTTTGTAGACGATACTTCGTTACAGAATATGCCAAAGAAAAAGAGATGGTACCAAGATTTTAGGATTGACGAAACGCACAATTTGTGATAAAATAAAATAAGAATATCGTTTACTTTCATTTTATTGAGAAAATGACAAAATTATTCCACCCGAGAATTCGGGGAAGGGGGAACGAATGAAATATTGCTTTCTTCTGAATCCTGCGGCAGGCAAGGGACAAATGGCAGAAAAAATCAAAGAGAAGCTCGACGCAATCGGACGCGAGGACGTGGAAATTTATTTCACCAGAGGGATCGGTGACGCTACCGAATATATTCCGCGGCGCGTGGCGGAAGACCCCGCCGAGAGCTACCGTTTTTATGCTTGCGGCGGTGACGGAACGCTGGGCGAGGCGGTGTGCGGAATGATGGCGCTTCCCGAAGGAATCGACGCTTCTCTCGGCCTTGTCCCCTCGGGTACGGGCAACGATTTCGTACGCAATTTTTCGGGGAGGGAGCATTTCTTCGAGATCGAAGATCAACTCGCTGCCGAGGAGCAGACGATCGACGTCATTCGCTGTAACGACCGCTTTGCCGTCAATATGGTCAACGTCGGATTTGACTGCGAGGTCGTTTGCAAGACGCTCGATCTCAAGAAAAACAAGCTCATTCCCAAAAAGCTGACCTATATCGCGGGTCTTGTCGTGACGCTCGTCCGTAAGCCCGGTGTGCGCGCTCGCGCCGAAGGCGAGAGTGAGTACCGCGACTATCTTCTGAATACCTTTGCCAACGGATGCTTCTGCGGCGGCGGATTCCATTCCAATCCCCGCGCCTCGCTGACCGACGGACAGATCGACGCATTTTTCGTGCAGCCGATCGGACGCCTGAAATTTATTTCGATCGTCGGACAGTATAAAAAAGGAACGCACCTCAATGAGAAAAACAAAAAGATCCTTGCGAGCGAAAAGCGTGACAGGATCGATCTGAGTTTTGAGAAAACCACCAATATCAGCGTCGACGGAGAGGTCGTCCGCGCCGATGAATTACATCTTTCGGTTGAGAAAAAAGCGCTTCGCTTCCTCGTCCCCGCAGGCGCTTCGATGCCGCAAACACAAGAAGAAAAGGAACCCATCACGGTATGACGACCGAAAAGTATCTGATTTTTTCCGACCTGCACGGAATGCGGGAGCGAGCGAGGGAGCTCTTTCGCCGCCACGCCGATGCCGACGGAATCTTCTTTCTCGGAGACGGATTGAATGATCTGCCCGACGCGCGCGTGCCGATCGTATCGGTGCGCGGAAACTGTGACGGATTTTCCTTTGGTATCAAAGAGCCAAAGGAATGTCTGCTTGACCTTGGCGGAAAGAAGCTTCTTCTGATGCACGGCGACAGCCACGCCGTCAAATCGGGACTCGACCGAGCGCTTCGCTACGCCTCGGAGCGCGGCGCGGATGCCCTCCTGTTCGGACATACGCATCTGCCGATTGAAAATTACTATCCCGAGGGAACCGAGCTTACGGGCGGCTACTCCTTACCGCGCCCGATCATTGCCTTCAATCCGGGCAGTCTCGGCTATCCCCCCGACGGAAGACCGAGCTACGGACTCTTGCAGATCCGTGGCGGACAAATGCTGTTCTCTCACGGAACGCTGTGAGATCTCAAGAAAAAATAAGGCTCGCCCTTTGGGAGAGCTGTCAC
>JAZOSZ010000291.1:0-4092 GCA_045657365.1 Eubacteriales bacterium | reverse complement strand
TTGGAGCTGGTAATCAGAATCGAACTGATGACCTCGTCATTACCAATGACGTGCTCTACCGACTGAGCCATACCAGCATTTCACTTGACTATGATATTATATCAAACAAAACTCCTTTTGTCAAGGGTTATTTTGAAATTTTTTAAAGTTTTTTTGCGTTTTTTTCAAAAAGTCCAAGTCCCGAAGGACTTGGACTTTTCTTGCTTTTTCTCAGTCCATATACTGAACTGCTTCCTCGTACCAAATCTTCATAAAGTTCGGTGAGAGGTTCCAATAGGGATCTTCCTTGATCGACTCCATCATCGCGTTCAGCGTTTCATAGACGTCGGCGCAGATGATCTCGCCTTCTCCGACCGTGATTCTCTTTGCCGCGCCCTTCTCAATGAGGACCTCGGTAAACTCGATACTCGGCTTATAAAACGGGAAGACATAAGGATCATCGGGACGACGGAAATATGCTTGCGTCAGCTTTGCCTTGAACTCAGCTCTCTTTTCCTCGTCCTTGATACGTCCGAGCAGCCAATCGACCGTCCAAGCTTCCACCAGATGCTTGAAGGTCATTTTCTTCATATCACAGCCCCAGAACATCACGTAGCACTTAACGCCGTAGCGCTCGCGGCTCTCGTACATTCTCTGCCAAGCCGATTCCCAAGAAAAGCCGTAGTTATCAAACCACGAAAAGCGCGGTTTTGCCTTTTCGTCGCCGCTGATCAGATCCAGCGCATACACGCCTCTTGCAGAAATCGAGTGGGTCGGGTTCATACTGCGTACCACGCCCTTTTGATTACGGAACACCTCGGAGATATATCCAACCTGCGAGGGGCGATTGAGATGCCAACCTGCATCAATGACCTCTTTCCATTCGTCCATCAGGAGCGCGGGAAATACGAGCGTTCCGTCCTTGACCGCATTTTCTACGACGTCGATGACAGTTTCGGCACCGCCGTCGATCGGCCCGAGTGCCTTGAGCGAAGAATGTACCATCAGAATCGAATCACTCTCGATACCAAACTCCGCCACTCTTTCACTTAAATATTCTTTCGTTAACATTTTGATCTCCCCTTATCTTCTGACACTGATGCCTGCCACGCCCAAGATCACTTCGTTGGCAATTGCCTCGATCTTGATGCTTGCAAGCTCCTTCTTGGAATCGACACGGATTCTCTGCACCGTTGCGTGGTTGAAATTACTGAAATAGAAAATTTCCGCCTCGGTGGTGAGTGCCGAAGTCAACCAGTCGTCGATATTGATCGGATATACGAGCTTCGTACGCTCCTCGGTTCCGTCGGCATAGGTGACGGTGATTCGTGCGTTCTCCACGCCTGCGTGCAAGCAGCACACACTTGCGACGAAGAGTACCGCGATCTCCTGTCCCTGTCCGTCCAAAGGAACGGTAACATCGGTCGGGAAATTATCGTAGATCGACACACACGCGAGATTTTCGTTCTCGGCGGGGGTGGCAAACGGAATGCCCGAAGGTGAGAGTACCGTGCCGCCCGAAGTGCGGAAGAAGGTATCGTCCACGTACGTATCGGTTCTGCCGTACTGATTCCACGTATGGGAATGACGGCCGTTGCGGCTCATACTCATCGAATATCCCTTCGGTCTTGGCGAGAGATAATCCTGTTCGTGTACCTCGGTCATCTTACAGTTGAAGTGACTTGAAATATCGACGGTTTCAAAGGGATTCTCCACGATCGGTTCAAGGAAGGGTTCTTCCTTCAAAATCTGATAATCTGCCGCAAGCCAAGTGTCGTATTCGCCCGCCTTGGCACGCAGGAAGAGGGTATAATCTCCTGCTTCGCCCTTCGCGGTGGCGTAGACCTTATTGCCGACGACGGTGATATTCTCGAGTGTTTCGGAGACGTCGAAGACCTCGGCAAGCGCCGCGTCCTTCACCTCAAAGCAGAGTCTTCCGCCCGCAAGAACCGTTTCGGTATATGTAAGCGACGGTGCGGGCGCGCTACCGTGCATCACGCGGAGCTGGAATCTTCCGACCTTCTCTACCTCAACGACAACGAAGCTACGGTTCGGAGCGGCAACGATCTCGTAAGGAATCTGCTCTCCGTCGAGCATCACGGCGTCAAGCTCTGCCGAACGCATCGGGATTCGGATCCGCTTTTTCTCGGTTCGTTCGCAGGTGATATTGAAGATCTCCTCGTTTCCTCTTCTGTGGTAATCGAGGGAAATATCCTTGAGGGCAAGGCTTGCGTTGTCCCACTCTTTCGGGAAGCCGGGAGCAATCGAAACGCGATTTTCCAGCGCATTGATTCGGATACCGAAGAGACCTTCCACAACAAGGCGCAGATAGGTGCTGGATACGTCGGTAAAGTCCATATCGCCAAGGTCACACGTGCCTCGGTTGGACTGAATGTGCGGTGCCATACCGGGATTCTTTCCCGTGAAATAACAATCCGAGATACCGTCAAGAATTTCCTTACCCTCTTCAGCCAAACCAAGCTTGAAATACATCAGTGCGAGGTGCGCGTTTTCCGAGGGGAAAAGTCCGCAGTTGGAATACTGCTTCGGGAGCCAATTCGACGAGTAGCAGAGTCTTCCGCCACTGACCGTTTCGACGTTCTTGATATGATTTTCGGTATACTTGAGCATTCGGTACGCCTTGAAATCGTCGACCATATCCGAGTCGATCGGGTGATAAACGCTGGCAAGCTCGACCGAGGGGTGAATCAGACAGTTTCCGATCGTGTCGAGCGACTCGGCAAGAACGCCTTCGTCGGCAATCCAAAGCTTTTCGAGCATTGCCTTCTTGATCTTCTCGGCGCGTGCTTCGAGGCGCGAACCGTCGCGTCCGATCTTCTTGGCGATCTGCGCGAGGACGTAGTTGGCGCGGTAATTCATCGCGGTGGACTGATTACAGCCTGCGCCGTTATAGTTATGACCGTCAGAAATCCAAGTATTGAGCTTATTCTGATACAGACCGTCGCCGTCGGGATCGAAGATTCTTTCTTCCCAATCGACCATCATACAGAGCTCGTCGAAATACTTTGCGGCAATGTCGAGATTGCCCGACCACTCGATGTAGTAAAGCATCATATCGAGAGCGCATTCCTGCATATTGTACGCGCCGTATCGAGGCGTCAGATCCTGACGGAAGTCGGAAGGCAGCGCTCCAACGGGATTGTCCATATTGTGGATTCTTCCGCCGAGCTTGTTAAAGCCCTCGGAAATCGGCGTATCGTCATACCATACGCGCTCGTCCTTGACGTCGCCGCGGCTGATCAGCCCCAGATACTTATGCATCGTTTTTTCGACGCGATCTCCCCAACCGAGAGCGGTGGGCGCATACCAGTTTCTCCAACCAAGGAAGGGGGCGTGGTACGCAAACGCGCCGTGGTGGAAGGAATCGTAGTGCCACGAAGCGTCGAGCGCCATTACCGTGGGTACGACCGAAAGGTCGATCGTATTCTGCGGCGTTTTGACGTCGATACACGCGACCTTTTGATAAATCTGTTGCTTGACGTAGGCAATGGGATTCTTCATTGCCAACCACTTGTCGAGCGTTTCCTCGTCCGAGTTATACAGCGCGATCAGATAGCCGTCGAACACCTTTCCCGGCTCAATCGGCGCCGAAATCTTGACGACCTGATCGTCTTCGTTTTGAGGCTCACTGCCAAGAAAGGCACTCGGATAGGGCTCGGTCATTGCTTTTGTCGAGCCGATGCCGAATTCGGCGTCGAAGCTCGTGGCAATTCTCATCGTATTGCCGTTGGTATGTGTCACGCAAGCGCGGTTTTTGCCGATCTCAACGGTATTTCCCTTGGTATTCTCGACCGAGAAGTGCCGTCTTGGCTCGCCCTTGTACTCAAAGCGGCAGAGCGTATCGGTAAGTCCCCCAAAGCCTGCGGCAAAGAATACTCTCTGATCGGTCGTGATTCTGTAATGCACCAGATAACCGTCGTCGGGAAGAAGCGGATAAGCTTCCATATTGACGTGAACGTCGGGAAACCACGACGATATCTGCGAGAGCTCATACTCCATCCAACCGTTTTTAAACTCGGCGAGTACGTCCTCCGAATCGTGGAACCAACGCGAGGTCTGATCAATGTCCTCGGAGTAATAGAATCGTTGACG
>JAZOSZ010000290.1:0-3252 GCA_045657365.1 Eubacteriales bacterium | reverse complement strand
CGAGGGATACTCGGCAAGATAAGTGCGAATCGTACTCTCAGCGCGCGCATAAGAATCCTTGTACTGTACCTTATCGTGTAATACCGTTGCGTGTACCGTAGGAATTCCTTTGGCATTCAGTTTTTCTGCCAAGACTCTTCCGACGGCAACGACATTTTCTTCAACATTCTCGCTCCGAATCGATTCCTCGCCATCGGCGTAAGAAATTGCTCCGTCGGGACTGTAGCTTTCGGTGGCATGCGTATGCAGAATCAGCACGAGCGGCTCGTCCGAACGAGAAAGAAGCTCAAGCGACGGTTCGCGACGGAATTCTCCGTGCAAAAGGGCTTCGGTATCGGGGGAATATCCCGTAAAATTTTGAATATATCCCGCACCGTAAGAGGTCAGAGAGAGATCCATCGGAACGATCGGATAAGCGCCTTCGGGCACGGCGGAATAATCAAAGGAATAAAGATTTTCCAAGCTCAAAGGCGGTTTATTCGTCGGCTTGTCGTTCGGCTTTTGCGTTGGATTTTCGTCTTCCTTGGGATCCTCGAAAAAAGGGTCATCGCTCGGTTTCCAGACGTCAACGACCGTGTCCGAATCCGAATCCTTATTTGTCGTATCCTTTGGCTTTTCGTTCCCCGAAAGATCCATAAATTCTAATTTTACCAAGGCAGACGCGATGGAGGATAAAAATCCCGTCTTCCGATCGCCCACCTCTAAAAAAATCACACAAGCCGCAAGGATCATTGCCGCGCACGCCGTTGTCAGATACGCTCGATACCATCGCTTTCTTCGGCGAACCCGTCCTTCTTCCCAACGTATTTTCTCCTGCGCCACCTCTTCTAGAAGCGGTAACTTTTTCGGTGAATTCAACGCTTTTTTTGTTTTTTTCATCTTTTTTCCTCTCGATCTTTGATTTTCATTCGGTTTCTTCGTTTCATTATATTCAAGAAAATCCGAAGGTATGCGAGAGAAATTTGTTCAGAATTCCGTACAGGCGCGATTGATCGCAGAAGAAAGAAGCAGCGCCGCGCTTTCCAACAAAAGATCACTTTCTTTGGGCATCACAAAAAAGCCTTTTTCTCGTTCCAAAATCACCTTGGCGTCCTCACTCTCTTCCAAGGAAAGGCAAGAAAAGGCTTCGGAAAGAATCGCCGAGGACGGAAGAACGGTCGGAACACCAAGACTGATCACGGGAACCCCCAACGTTCGTTGGCAAACTCTGCTCTGAGAATGATTGACGCCCGCTCCCGGAGAAAGTCCGTCGGCAGTAATCTGAACCGTAGCACCGAGGCGTTCACGACGCTTTGCCGCCAAAGCATCCACCGCAATTACAACACTCGGTTGAATCCGTTCACACAGTGCAGAAAGGTGTTCCACGGTTTCGATTCCCGTTGTTCCGAGCACTCCCGTAGAAATTGCCGAAACACGTGTCCTCGGTTCGTTGACGATTTTTCGCGTCACCGCGATCCGATCGGCAACCGCTGAGCCAAGCGCATCCGCTGTCATTTTCGGATTTCCGAGTCCCGCAACAAGCACGCTTACCTTGTTTTTTTCCTGAATCATTTCGGAAAGCAAGCGGCAAATCTCTTCCGACAGCTTTTCTCGCACTTCAAAAAAACACTCTTCCGAAAGAAGCCATAGCTCTTCGGTAAAGAAAACAGAGTACCTTCCGTGCCTATCATCTTCCCCGCGAAGAATCTGAAAATTTCCTTTCGGTGATTTCCAAAAATTTTTTATTTGATCCCCTGTTTTTTTATTTTCAAAATTTTCACAGGCAAGTTCGCAAAAAACACTTCGCTCCATATGATTTTTCTCCTTTTTCTATTATTTTTTATGTAAAACTTGCACAAGTGCGCAACTAAAAGATTGTGCATTTAACCAAAAATAAAAAAGAGCGAAAATCTTTGTCCGAATACGATTGATTTTAAACAAAAAAAATGTTATAATATTACGAGCAAAAACCCTCTATTGGGGGACTACTGTTTGATTTTTTTGGAGGAGGTTTTCCAACAATGATGAAGAGAATCATTGCCCTTGCCCTTTGTCTTTTAATGGTTCTTCCGATCCTCGCAGGTTGTGCGAAGGACCCCGGTGACAAAGGCGCAGAAATTTCGATGTATCTGACCGATCCTATTTACAACTTTGACCCCGCTGCCGCTTACGGCAACGAGTCGGCACTGAAAGTTGTCAGCTTACTGTTTGATAACCTTTTTGTTCTTGACGACAATGGCAAAGTACAAAAGTCTTTGGTTGATAAATACAAGATCGTCGAAGATGAAAAAGAAAATAAATACGAGATGCACATCACGCTCAAGAAAACGTCCTGGTCGGACAAGATGCCCCTGCAGGCAGCTGACGTTGCCGACACTTGGCAGAGAATTCTGAACGTAAACAACTCCTATGAGTGCGCTGCTCTCTTGTTTGATATCAAGAACGCCCGTGCTGCCAAGGAAGGTAAAGATAACGTTTCTATCGACGACGTCGGAATTCGACCGGTCAACGAGCGTGAACTGATTATCGAATTTGAAGGCAAAATTGATTACGATCAGTTCCTTCTCAACCTGACCTGCTACGCCTTGGCTCCCGTCCGCAGAACTATGATTTCCGCAGTTGAGAAATTTGAAGACTGGGCAAAATCGCCTTCCGTCATGTCCTCTTCCGGTCCCTACAAACTCAGAGAAGTTTCGTATTTCAAGGGAGAAGAACGACTGATTCTGGAGCGCAACCAGCACTATCTGCGTGACGTAGAAAAGCACGCGCTCGACAAATACGTAAAGCCCTTCCGTCTCATCATTGACTATTCGATGACCGACGAAGAGATTATGGCAGCTTATGAGAACGAAGAAATCTTCTTTGTGGGTGATATTCCTCTCTCGGTTCGCGGTGATTGGGCAGATACCGCAACGATTTCCGATGCTATGAGCACGCACACCTACGTTCTCAACGAGAATGCTGTTGTTCGCTACTATACCGATTACCAGTTCAAGTCGATGAAAGAGGGCAAGCTTCCCTTCTCCAATACTTTGATTGAGGGTACGCACGGAGAAAAGATTTTTGCCAATGCCAAGGTTCGCGAAGCACTTTCGCTTGCCATTGACCGTGACGCAATTGCAGAAGCTGTTGTCTTTGCGAAAGCAGCTACCGCACTTGTTCCTTACGGTGTATTTGAAGAAGATTCCAAGAAGGAGCTCTTCCGTGATTTTGGCGGAGATCTTCTTGCCACTACCGCGGATCTGGATGCCGCGAAAGAAGCTCTTGCAGCCT
>JAZOSZ010000289.1:0-9514 GCA_045657365.1 Eubacteriales bacterium | reverse complement strand
AGGCCAAGCGGTCTTAGGAAGACAATCCAAGCCCACAACTCCTTGGCTCACAGACCGACATGGCTACGATCCGACTTGCTTGCGATGACGCTGTATGCGACACGTTCGCTCTTCGGCGCGATCCTTGCACATTTTCTCTATAATATTTTCGGACTTTTTGGGCAACCCTATATAAACAATCTCTATCACCTCACGGGAAGCAGCTCCTTCTTTCTATTTCTCGTCGGCGCAATCTTCCTCGTCTCGGCGGCAGTTTTCTGCGGGGAGGCGGCAAGACTCTATCGCCATTACCTGTATAAAGCATATCCGTCCGACTACCGAAAACCCGAGATCAAAAACGCCGCGGCATTGCGAAACTCCTACCTCGACGTCGTCCGTCACCCCTCGGCAATCGCTTGCTTTGCCGTCTACATATTGGCTCTGATTCTTTCTTTCCTATAATTTTTCGGAGCCGAAGGGGGATTCCGTGAACCGAACGCAAAGTCAACGCAAGCTTCGCCGTCTGGCATATTCAAAGATCACCGTGCTCTGTCTTTTTGCAACGCTCGTTGCCGCAATCGGCGTGTCGGTCGCAAACGACCTTTACGCCTTTGCCAAGCCCGACGCCGAAATTTCCCTGTCGGTCGAAGAATCCTCTTCCCTCAAGGAAATTTCCAAAGAGCTGGAACGTACGGGGGTGATCGCCAATCCCACCGTCTTTCGCCTCTGGGTAAGGTCCAAAGGGCGAACCGATCTTTTTGACGGCTTTTGCGGAACGGTAACGCTCAATGCTTCGATGAGTTACCGACAGATTCTCCTGGCGTTCTCACAAAATCAAATAAAAAATGAATAAAACGCTCCTTTTTCGGGAATGATGCAGACAGCATCACCGAAAGGAGCGTTTTTCTATGAAAATAAAATCCAATTCTATTTCCGTTTGTAATAAAGGACTCATTCTCGTCCTGACACTCTGTCTGTTAATTCTCGTGCTCGGCATCCTTCCCGTACACGGGGAAAGTGAAATTTACGAAAACGTCCTTCGCCTGCACGTCCTTGCCAATTCGGACAGTGAGAAAGATCAATCTCTCAAACTGAAAGTGCGCGACGCCGTGCTTGCCAAAAGCGAAGAACTGCTCGGCGGCTGTGAGACGCGCGAGGACGCGATCCAAAAAGCACGCGAACACTTGCCCGAGCTCGAGCTTGCGGCACGCGAAGCGCTCCGTGCCGAAGGCTGTTACGACGCCGTCCGCGCCGAGCTTGGCGAAGAGGTCTACCCCACGCGCAATTACGAAAGCTTCTGCTTCCCTGCGGGCAAATATATCTCTCTGCGTATCGTGATCGGTGAGGGCAAGGGACAGAATTGGTGGTGCGTGCTCTATCCGCCGATGTGCCTCTCCGCAGCAAGCGCCGACAGCGCGCCGAACGACGGCTATATTTCGGTCGGATTTACGGGAGAACAGTATCGCATCATCACCGAAACCGACAATCCAAGCTACCGCGTCCGATTCCGAATCCTTGAGGTCTTCGAGGAAGTGCTTCGATAAAGAAAACGGTGTCACCGAGGATCGGTGACACCGTTTCTTTATTCCTCAGAGCCCGCTTCCGCGCTCTCCTTTTTTTCCTTCTTTTCCTTTTTTTCTTCTTTCTTTTCCTTTTTCGCCTTTTCCTTTTCGGCTTTCTTTTCTGCCTTTTCCTTCTCCTCTGCCGCTTCTTTTTCCTTCTTCTCTTCCTCGGGCTCTGGTTCGGGATACTCGGCGTCGATCATTGCCTGCGCGATATCCTTGAGGAATGCCGACAGCGACAAAAGTCCGCCGATCGTCATCATCATATCCGTCTCGTTCGTCACGTCAAGCTCCTCGCGGCGACAAAGCTCGTCTAAAATTTCGAGCGCATATCCGCGATTTTTCTCCTTGACCGAAAGATAGCGGTCATACAGCGCCACCAGCGCTTCTCCGTCAAATCCTTCCGTCGCATACGCACCGTTCAGAAGGCGCTTGATCTCTCCGATCGAAAGCGTGTTTTTGAGCGTATAGATCGTCAGGATCTGCACGACCTGCTCCTTGTTGTATTTCTTTCCCTTGACGGGCGTGATCAGTCCGTCCTTGGAATAGTTATTGATCATCGTCTTGGTCAGCTGACGGTCGTAATACCGCGCCGAACCTTTCTTCTGCTTTTCAGCAACCAGATTGAGAATCTGATCGACGTACAGATCGATCGAGGGAATTTCCTTGGCACCGAGATCCTCTTCTCTCAGCGCGTCCTTGGCTAACAGTTCCATTTCCTGTTGATTCATCGCAAGCTCCTTTTCCCGATTTAGTATTCGATACTATTATACACCATTCGTAAAAAGATGTAAAGTCTTTTTGAAATATTTTTTCAAAAACAAAAAAATCCCTTGTCAAAAAAAGCAAGGCGTGGTATAATAATTTTAAGAAAATGAAAAAAGGAGATCGCTATGGAATCGCAAACCTATGAAAAACTCCTACCGCAAAAGACTTCGGGACGTGCTCTGATTGTCCGTCTTTGCGTCATTTTGGGCTATCTTATTTGGGCGGGGCTTTGTTTTGCGCTTCTTGTCCGCGTCAGATTCTCCCCCGCACTTCTCGTCCTTGCCATTGCCTTGACCGTGCTTTTGGTCCTCGTCACTTGGAAATATACGACGGTCGAATACGAATACGCCATTTACAGCGGAAGTTTTTTCGTTGCCAAGATCTACGGAAAAACCAAGCGAAAAGAACTTTTGGAGATCGATCTGAAGCAGACGCTCCTCATTGCTCCCCGCACCGAGGAATTTTTAGCCAAGGCAGACCGAATGCAGCTCGATGAAATTCACTGGGCAGTTTCCGCACAGAATGCCGAAAATATTTGGATGATCATTTACCAAAGCGGAGAAAAAAGCTCCTCGCTTCTCTTTTTTGAAGCCGACGAAGACTCGCTACGCCTTCTGCGCCGCGAAAATCCCCGTTCCGTCGCAAAAATTCATTGATTCGGGAGAACTCTTATGAAGCTTGACTACGAAAATTATCCCGTCGTTGCCGCCGTACGGAATCAGAACGATTTTGAAGACGCGCTCTCTTCCGACGTACAAACCGTCTTTTTGCTCAAATCCAACATTATCGAAATCGAGGACTTGGCAAAACGTGCGCACGAAAAAGGAAAACTCCTCTTTCTGCACGTCGATTTCGTGGACGGTCTTTCCAAAGACGCCGCAGGCGTCCGTTATCTCTCCACCAAGGAGATCGACGGAATCATCAGTACGCGCACGGGAATTATCTCTGCCGCAAAAGAGCTTGGCATCACGTGTATCCAACGCTTCTTTATGGTCGATTCCCGCTCGGTCGATACGGCGCTCGAATCGCTCAAACAGTCAAGGGCAGACCTGATTGAACTGATGCCTGCCCTTGCCTATAAATCGATTACCAAAATGAAGCATTCGGTCACCACCCCGATCATCGCAGGAGGACTGATCGAATTCAAAGAAGAAATTTACAGTGCGCTGAACGCAGGCGCGTCGATGATCTCGACGGGCAAGAAGGAGCTTTGGTACGATTGATCAGCGCTTTTCTCTCGGACGGAAGAACTGATAGAGCTGACACGGAATCATTCCGTTATAGAGCTTTCGCACCTTGTCGGCTCGTCTGCCGTACAGCCGTTCGAAATTCTCGGCACTCGTCAGAACGTAGATCTGCCAAGGTTCGAGCGAAGAGAAGGTTCTTCCCATTGCCCGATAGAGCTCTTCAACCTCACGTTTTGTCATCAAACGCTCGCCGTAAGGGGGATTGCAAACGATCGTTCCCTTGCGGTCGAGCTTTTTTATTTTCGTCGCATCCTGCAAGAAAAAGTGAATTCGGTCCGAAACGCCCGCGCGCTCGGCATTTTCCTTTGCTACCTCAAGCACAGCGGGATCGATATCCGAGGCATACACCTCAAATTCGGAATCAAAACGGATTTCGGACATTGCCCGCTCGCGCTCCTTTTTCCAAAGGGCGACGTCGAAGTGAGGAAAGCTTTCCGCCGCAAAGTGTCGGTCAAGCCCTGGCGCTTGACCCGTCATCATCATTGCCGCCTCAATGGCAATCGTTCCCGAGCCGCAGAAGGGATCCCAGAAGAGAACGTCCTCTCTCGGACGGGCAATGGCAGCCACCGCCGCCGCAAGCGTTTCGCGGAGCGGGGCTTCTCCCGAAACGGGACGGTATCCTCGCTTATGGAGCGCCGTTCCCGAGGTGTCGATCATCAAGGTTGCCTCGTCTTTAAAAATAAAGAATTCTACTTGATATTTCACACCCTCTTCGGGAAGCCACGAAAGTCCGTAGCACTCCGAAAGACGGGAAACGATCGCTTTTTTGACAATACTCTGACAGTCGGGTACCGAAAAAAGTCTGCTTCGAATCGCGTGTCCCTTGACGGGAAAGGCGTCGTCGCGCCCGATCCACGCTTCCCACGGAAGCGCGCGCACACCTTCAAAAAGCTCCTCAAAGCTTTCGGCGTGAAAAGAGCCGAGCCGCAAAAATACGCGCTCCGCAAAGCGCAAGCTCAAATTTGCCGCGACGAGCTGAGTTTCGTCGCCGACAAAAGTCACGCGACCGTCCATCGTATCCAGACGCTGACAGCCCAAACGGTCGATCTCCTCTCCCAAGAGCTTTTCCAATCCAAACAGGCAAGTTGCCACCATTTCAAGTTTCATCGTATTCTTCCTCGGTATTTTTTGATAAATTCAGTATAGCACGGTTTTATGAACTCAATATGAATCAAAAGCCAAAAAGGGTTTTCGGAATTTGCTTGACAGCCGAAAAAAAATTTGTTATAATATAAGGTGGATTATTATTCACGAACGGGGGGACGCTATGAAGAGTCTGACGGCAATCATAGGAAACGAATCGCTACGGGCTCGCTTTGGCGAAGATGCGCGGCTGGGCAGATTTCCCCACGCGTGTATTCTCGAAGGTGCGAAGGGCACGGGAAAGCACACGATTGCCAAAATGAGCGCCGCCGCACTCGTCTGCGAAAAGAAAGACGATGCCGCAGCTCCCATTCCCTGCCTCACTTGCCGCAACTGCAAAAGAATTCTGGAAGGGAAATTTCCCGACCTCAGAGTGGTTGGTCGCGAGGACAAAGCAACCCTCGGTATTGACTCCGTGCGATTTCTCAAAGAGGACGTTCATCTCGTCCCCAATGACGCCGATGCGAAAATTTATATCATCGAAGATGCCGATCTGATGACTACTCAGGCGCAAAACGCATTTCTTTTAACCTTGGAGGAGCCACCAAGCTACGTACACTTTTTCCTGCTCTGCGAACACGCCGAGCTTCTTCTTGAAACGATCCGCAGCCGTGCGCCGATCTATCGCACCGAGCCGCTTTCGACCGAAGAAATCGACGCCTATCTGTGCGAGCACGATTCCCGTGCCGCCGATCTCAAACGCCAAAATCCCAAGGAATACGCCGAGCTTCTGAAAGCTTCGGGATCGGGCATCGGGCAAGCACTCACCTACCTTGACTCCAAGGTCTGGACTCCCGTCCGTACGCGGCGTGCGCTCGTCAACGATCTGATTTCCGACGCCGTAACCAGACAAGGAGCGAGAAAGCTTCTCTCTTCTCTTCTGAAATTTCCGCAAAAGCGCGAACCGCTCGAAGATTACCTTCTGTGCGCCGCCGACGCCGTGCGTGATCTGATGCTCCTCAAAAAAAGTGACGACGCACCGCTTTCCTTTTACGCCGATCGGGAAAAGGCGCGCGAGCTCTCCGACGAAGCTTCGCTGCTCTTTCTCGACAAATTTTTGCACGCGATCCTCCGTGCCGTCGAGGACAATCATAAAAATGCCAATATACGTCTGTGTCTTTTGAATCTGGCAACGAACGCCGAACTCTTCTGACACAAAAAACACATAGAAAGGGACCGATATGGAACAAGAAAAGAAACCCAAAGAACAATCTGCCAACCCTTCGCAGAATTCGCATAAAAAGAACCGTCCGCACCATCGCCATAAGAGCTATTTTATCGAGCCTGCGGCAAAGGACGGTGAGCAAAAGCCGAAGGAAGCGGCAAAAGAACCGCAAAAATCCCCTGCCGACGCAAAACCGTCTTCCCCTGCCCCTCAGCAAACGCAGACACCGGACGGAAGTGCAAACCACAATAAAAAGCGTCACCGAAACCGAAACCGCAATCGCAATCAAAATACGCAAAAGCCGGAGACAACGGAACAGGTAGCGTCAAAGCAATCCAAAGAACAGCCGCAAAAGCCGACACCGCACCACGAGCAAAAGAACTCGTCGGGAGCGCCCAAGCATCAGAAGAACGGAAACCGTCGTTCGCAGGACACAATTCTCAAGGATCTTTCCCGTCCTGCCAAGATCACGCCTACCGATGATCTGCCCGACGGAGAGTATGAGGAAATCCGTTTCCCCTCGATCGACGAGCCTGCCGCGCTCTACGCCGATCTGACACCGATGCCGAAGGAAGAGACTCCCATCGTCGAGGAAGAATCTCCCCTGATTGAGGTCGTCGGTATCCGATTCAAGAGTTCAGGCAAGATTTATTACTTTGCCCCTGCGGGAAAGAAAGCGAAAAAAGGCGAGTACGCGATCGTCGAAACGGCACGCGGACTCGAATACGGGGAAGTTGCGCTCGGCAATACGATGGTCAAAGAGTCCGACACCGTTCCGCCCCTCCGTTCGGTTGTACGAATCGCAACCGACGCCGACCGCAAGCATCACGAAGAGAACAAAAAGAAAGAAGAAGATTCTTTCCGCATCTGCAATGAAAAAATTGCCGCACACGGCTTGGATATGAAGCTGATCGATGCACAATATACCTTTGATAATTCGAAGCTGCTCTTCTATTTCACCTCGGCAGGCAGAGTCGATTTCCGCGATCTCGTCAAGGATCTCGCGGGGGTCTTCCGCACGAGAATCGAGCTTCGCCAGATCGGAATTCGTGACGAAGCCAAGATGATGGGCGGAATGGGTCCCTGCGGCAGACCGCTCTGCTGTACGAGATTCCTCTCGGATTTCGGACAGGTATCGATCAAAATGGCAAAGGAACAGAATCTGTCGCTCAACTCTGCCAAAATTTCCGGCATTTGCGGACGACTGATGTGCTGTCTGCGGTATGAGCAGGAAACCTATGAATACGAATTGAAGCGCACGCCACCTGTCGGTGCCACCGTACGCACGGCAGACGGACTCGGTACCGTCACCGAGATCAGTCCGCTCGTCGGAACGGTCAAGGTTCGTCTTTCGGCAACCCCCGAGGTTCCGCCGAAATCCTACCGCCGCGAAGAACTCGTAATGCTTAAGAAAAAGCAACCGAAACAAGAAAAATAAAAAAGAACGGAAACGCATTTTTGCGTTTCCGTTCTTTTTTCGACGCTTATTCCGCGTCCTTGCGGCACTCGTGATCCAACCAGATCACGCCAAGATTGAACGCCTCGTAAAGACCGTTCTTAACGCCCTGACGAAGAATCTTCGTCTGATCCTTGGGATCTACCACCTGAATCAAAATCTTGTCGGGAAGATTCTTGTCATTATACGACATAATCTCCAGAATCAAGATTGCTTTTTCATTCATATCACCGTAGCAGATCGTATTTTCTTCGCGCACCAAGGGCCACCCCCGATACTCCAGATACTTTCCGCCAACCTGTTCTCTCGTTTCTGCCATTGCTATTTCTCCTTCCACCAATCTATCGTACTTTTCAAAAGACACTATATATCTATGTTATTATATCATAGAACGGGGGAAAAGTCAACCATTATTTTTTATCAGAAGAAAAGAAACAAAAATTCCAAAAATCTCCTTTATAATATGGATATCCAAAATTATTATAAGGGGGATTTACCAATGTTAGAAAATTACGAAAAAAGCTTACGCCAAACCAATCTTTCGGAGAATACCGTTCGCTCCTACCGTCATTCCTTACAACAGTATCTTACAATGTACGGAGAGGCTTTCAACAAGAAAAACCTGCTTTCCTTCAAAGGTTTTCTGATCGAAAAATATGCGCCCAAAACCGTTAATCTCCGTATTCTGGCAATCAATAAGTATCTGGAGCTGAACGAACTCGAGCATCTGAAATTGAAGCTGATCAAAATTCAACAAAAAAATTATCTTGAAAACGTCATCAGCGATGCCGATTATCGCTTTTTCAAAACAAAGCTGAAAGAAGACGGACGGACAAACTGGTATTTTATCGTTCGGTATCTTGCCGCCACGGGCGCAAGAATTTCCGAGCTCGTCCAGATCAAAATTGAACACGTCCAAAAAGGATACATCGATATCTACGGCAAAGGAGGGAAAATCCGAAGGATCTATCTTCCCAAAGCCTTACGGGAAGAAACAATGACGTGGCTTGAAACAACCGACGCGCAAAGCGGATACCTCTTCTTAAATCGCTTCGGGGAAAAAATCACCACGCGCGGCGTATCGCAACAGCTCAAGATTTTTGCCGCCGAGTACGGCATCGACACGAAAGTCGTCTATCCGCACTCCTTTCGCCACCGATTTGCCAAAAATTTTCTTGAACAATGTAACGATATCGCGTTTCTGGCTGACCTTATGGGACACGAAAGCATTGAAACAACACGCATTTATTTGCGAAAAACCAGCGGCGAACAACAGGCACTTGTCGATCAGATCGTCACTTGGTAACTGAAACGGGGAGGATTCATTTCTTCATAAAGGAAGGGCGCTTGCGATACTGCCAATCAGCATCTGCCATCGGGGTCATCGAAAGTCCGATCAAAGCGGAAATCCGCTCACTCAAAATAAATTGCGGCGTATCTTTCGGGGCATCGCTCCGTGTGGTAATAACGGAAATTCCGGCACTTTTTCTCCTTTCCGCAAGAAGCACTCTTCCCTTTTCGCTTGCCGCGAGCAAGGTGGTATACACGGGAAGAGAGGAAAGTGCTTCTTCCGTCACACCCGCAAGGCAGAACAGAATCTGTCGACGCAATTTCGCATCGGTATATCGCTTGGTCTTGATCTTTTCGAGCAACTCATCAAGTGTTTTTGCATTGCGCGCCGCCTCGCAGATGCGATTGGCAAGTCCGCCGTCCGCCCCCACGACCTCGGAAAAATCCGCTCCGTTCCGTAAACGAAACTGTGAAAGCACCACGCGGTCAAGCGCTTCGGAAGAAATCCAATTTCCTGCCTCGCGCTCCCGACGGAAGATTTCGGCGGCAGGTGATGGCAGATATGCGTCTGCCTCGTCAAAGCGCCCCTCCCGCCACAGGCGACGAATTGCCAATGCCGACGGCAACGCATTGTCGGTCATCTCTTCCTGCAGATATCCCGCACCCTCGCGGCGCACCGTGAGGAAGGAAAGACTCGCACCAAGCTCATGCGCCGCGCGCAGATATTCGATTCCAAGCAAATCATTCGAGCAAAGCGCACCGACACCGTATTCGCCAAGAAGCGAAAAATAGGCTTCGGCGGCAGGCGCACCGTCCGAAAGACGGGCGTGATATTCCGAACGAAAGGCTTCTCCCGATGCCGTTTTTGCCGCACGCGAGAGCATATCGATATCTCCGCATTCCG